>JAITGD010000068.1 GCA_031280885.1 Prevotellaceae bacterium
TTGACGCCTCATTACAAACGCGCTGACGATGAAATCAGAATGTTAGTCAAAGCAATCATGAGACAGACGGTCGATATAGAACCTGATTATCAAAATAATATGCTTTATATCACTCTCTACCCGCTTGCAAACAACAGAAGTAATCGCGCCGTTGAAAAAGTGATAGAAACTATCAACGATACGAAAACGATTTTTCCGGGTTCAAAATTGATGCTAAACTTCAAAATCGCGACATCTTAGTTTGCGAGAGTTCCGGAGGTCTGAGATTAGAGTGTGGTACAAAACGATTCAGGATTACAAGAACCAAGACGCTACGCAGTCTGGCTTGATAAAAAGATCTGCGTGCATCCGTAAGATCTGCGTCATCTGGTGCTAAAGACTATCAATCCAGACTGCGTAGCGTCTTGGTTCTTGCAATCTTGGCTCTTGCAATCTTGGCTCTTGGTTCCTATCGGTATTTATCTTCGTCGTCTTCGAGTATTTTCAGGTAGCTGATATAACGGCTTTCGCTGATAATGCTGTCTTCCACAGCCTGTTTCACTGCGCAGCCAGGTTCGCAAGTGTGAGTACACATGTTAAATCGACAATCGGCGGCGGCTTTAAATATTTCAGGAAAGAAATGATAAATCTCGTTTCTATCCATATCAATCAGTCCAAATCCCTTTATACCGGGTGAATCGATCACAAAGCCTTCGCATAGTTCAAACATTTCGTAGAAAGTTGTGGTGTGAGTGCCTTTGTTGTGAGCCTGCGATATTTCGCCGGTACGCAGTTTCAGTGCGGGATTTAATGCGTTGATAATGCTTGATTTTCCTACTCCGGAATTTCCGGCAAGCAAGCTGATTCGTCCGGGAATCATTTTTCTGATAGTCTCGATTCCTCGATGTTCAATGGCCGATGTTTCAATGATTTCGTATCCTGCGCTACGATACACTTTGCGAAAATATTCCAATTCGTCGCGTAATTCGGCAGAGGTATATAGATCTGTTTTATTGACAACTAAACATGCTGGAATGTTGTATGCTTCAGCCGTAACCAAAAATCGGTCGATAAATTCAAAACTGGTTCTTGGATAAACTATCGTAGTGATTAAAAAAGCTTTATCGATATTTGCCGCCAACACATGTGCCTGTCTTGAGAGGTTCGACGAGCGTCTTACGATATAATTTTTACGCGGCAACACTTGCGAAATCACTCCTTCGCCTTCTGCAACAGGCTCGAATACAACCTGATCTCCGACAGCTATCGGATTTGTAGTTTTCAAACCCTTCAGTCGCAATTTTCCTTTTACTCCGCAGTTTATATTCGTTCCGGTCTCCTGATTTCTGACGGTGTAATTACTTCCTGTATGTTTTATTATCAAACCGGTCATTGTTGCCTGTTTGCAAAGGGTTTAAGCTGTTTTAATCGCATGTTTTTATTTCGTGCGGTGTCGGATCGGAAGTTTCGTCCGGTTTTGCTTTCGTCGATACGTGCTTCGCTGCTATTGAATTGATTAGCTTGCATTTCAGGTTTTGCTTCGGCCTTATATTTAGTGTCGATAGTGTCAGCGACGGCAGCAGTGCTGTCCCTTTCGGGCGTGAATACTCTGTTTACCGTTCCATCTTTCACGCTGTAGAAGATGGTGTTTTTGAGTTTATCGTCCGTTATCAAGCCTTTATATGCCGGAACGGTATCGGCAAGAGTGTAAACCACAGCATAAACATTGGTATAGATTGCTTTTTTTGCGGCGTCCCAGTATAAAGGTCCTTGCGTTTCGACTCTTGTATTTTTTGGCGAATTTCTTATGACCACATTTCCATACGAAGTAAAAAAATCAGGATTTGAACGCAGAGATGCGCTATCTGCAACAATATCAGACTCCATCGATCCATCTTCGGAGAATGAAGCGGCATACAATCCATGCGGAAAATTATAGTACGGCGTATCGGCAAGTCGCAGTCTATCGGCAGTTTTTGCTATCACTCTGTATCTGATTTTCCCGTTTTCGGTAGTCATAATAGTCATGCTATCAATACGTTCAGCAGGTATTCCGGCTACTTCGTCAGACGATATTGTCTGTATTTTATCCTGTCCACACGAAATAATGATAGCACCCAATGCGAGTGCTATCATTGTGTGTAGAGTAAAAATATTGGAACTGTGTTTCACATTAGTCTCTTGTTCTCACAGTTGTCCATTCGTTTATGGGGCCACATTCGACCTGATACTTGTCGCCTTTAAGCAGATTATAGAAAAAAGCATCAGGCGTAGAGGGGAAATGCTGGCTGTACATATTTATGTACTTGTTTGCCTCCGACGCCAGATCCGGTTCTAAGCGTTTAGCTTTATCAAGCTGATCTACAGCAACCCAGAATACAGATTTTTTGCCAACCTTATCATCATCAGTACAATTTTTATAGCTTGCATAGGCCATTCCCAGAAGCAGATGCGATTTGCCATTACGCGGATTTGCTGCAATCGACTGTCGAGCGTATGAAATTGCCTGTAAAACATTTCCGTCCTTCAGCGCAAGTCCTCCAAACTCTTGGAAATATGTCGATTTCCGAAGTTTATCGGTTTCGGTTTCGGTAGCCGATTTGAAATATTCATTGGCTTTTTCCTTGTCGCCTTTTGTGTAATACATTCGAGCCAGACCATACGAAGCTCCCGGCGAGGGATCGAGTCTGTTATATTCCTCCACTGCATCGTAATACAGCTGATTATCAGTACATTCTTTGGACGTCAGCAAAACCGCAGTGCTTTTCACCACGTTTATGTCGCCTTTATTTTCGTTGAATCGAGGAGTCAATACTTTTATAAGATTGTCGCAACCAGCGGCATCCGTAGTAAGGAAGGCGCTTTCGATAGCAAGTTTATAGTTATATTTATCTGAATCCGCTGAATTTGCTGCGCATTGAGTTTCAGCAATTTCTGCCATTTGAGTATAGACCTGAATAAACTGATCGGCAGTAAATTTTCCTTGTTCATACATTGAGCGAGCTGTCAGCATGGCTTTTGCAGCTGCGCGGAGATCGTAGTTTTTATCGGTCTCGATGGCAGCGATAAAGCCATCATAAATAGCTTGTTTGTTATCGGGAGAATATTCTTCCAGATCGGAGGCTTTGCGAAAAAAGAGGTCTGCTTTAGTGGCCTTCGGAGTGTTGAAATTTGCCATATCGTTTTCGTACAGCATTATCAACGTGTCGATTCTTGCTTTGCGCAAAACAGGATCGCTGGTTTTGTCGATAGCATCCTTTATCAGTACGCGACCGTGAACGTAAAGATTACGAGATGATTTCGGCGGACATTTTGCCAGCGCATTACGCCATTCAACGATGGCGGCCTTGTAATTTTTGTTTTTGTACTCCGTTTGATACGCATTGATGCACAACAAGCATTCGATGCTGTCCTGCGGCGTTTTTCCGAATTTCCCGGGCTGAGCTTGTGAACTGAACCCTAATAGCGTTGATATTACAACGGCGATCACTATTCCAAGTGTTTTCATGATTTTAATTTACCTTTTACTATTACTGTATTAATTTTACATGTTATTGAAAATGTTATATTTCAAAACCTCATTCAATCCGTATAACACCGAATTGGAAAATACAAATATAGGTACTTTTATTTTTCCGGCAAAATAACTTGCATCTCCGCCGGAAAATATTGCTTTGTATCCTTTATAATTGTCGATATAATACCTCACTTCGGAAATCATTCCGATGAGTACACCCGATTCGATTGCTTCACTGGTAGTTCCGCCGCGTGCCGGCGTACATGTCAGCGGCGGAGCGCACAGTGGAAGTTTGGCGGTGAACTCGTGTAAAGCCCTGAAACGCAATTGTAAACCCGGCGAAATATTTCCGCCGAGATACCGATTGTCGGCAACAAAATCGATAGTCAGTGCAGTTCCGAAACTGAACAGCAGGAGATTCTCTCCGGGGAAAAATAGATTTGCTCCTATGGCGCCAGCCAAACGGTCAAGACCCAAAGTTTCAGGCGATTTGTACATATTACGCAAGGGCGTCGGAGTAGTTGAATCAAATTTTATCGCCCGCTTCAAACGAGCCGATAAAAAATCACATATTTCGGACGTTTCTCTGCCCGAAGCAGCGATTATGCTCGCTTTCGTCGCCGGATACTCACGCAACAAATTTTCGACAACAGCAAGCGAAGGTAAATCACTCTTTTCAACCCGAATAAGATCGCGTTCCGTCATCACAGCATATTTCGTCGTGCTGTTTCCGATGTCGATTATGAGATTAGTAGTCAAGATTTTAGACTTTTAGACTTTTAGACTTTTAGACTTTTAGACTTTTAGACTTTTGGAATCAAGATTGCAAGAATCAGGACGCAGAACTATACCGTCCTAAAGTCCTGACTCCTGAAATCCTGGCTCTTGGTTCCAATCCTGAAATCCTGGCTCTTGGTTCCAAAAAAGAACCTTAGTTTCCAAACGCTTTTTTCAATTCTGCAACGGCGTCGGTTTTTTCCCAAGCAAAAAATTCTACTTGTTTTTTGACCGTCTTGCCACTTTCTACAAGCTCTGTTTCAGTTGTATATGGAGTTCTTCCGAAGTGTCCGTATGCAGCAGTTGCTTCGTATATCGGATTTTTCAGTTTGAATCGTTCGATTATTTTTGCCGGACGCAAGTCGAACAATTTGTGAACGATTTCGCCTATTTCAGCATCGCTAAATTTGACTTTCGCTGTTCCGTAAGTATTTACGTAAACGCTTACCGGCTGCGCCACGCCGATAGCGTATGCCACCTGAACCAGAGCTTCGTCGGCAATGCCCGCCGCCACCATGTTTTTGGCGATATATCGCGCAGCGTATGCCGCCGACCGATCAACCTTCGATGGATCTTTGCCCGAAAATGCTCCGCCTCCATGCGCTCCCTTGCCGCCGTAAGTATCTACTATTATCTTACGTCCTGTCAGGCCGGTATCTCCGTGCGGGCCGCCTATAACGAACTTTCCGGTGGGATTGACGTGCAAAATGAAATCATCGCCAAAAATGGCCTGTACACGCTCAGGCATACGAGCCTTAACTCTCGGTAACAGAATGTTTTGCACATCTTTTTTTATCTTGATAGCCATAGTCTCATCGTCGGCAAATTCGTCATGTTGCGTGGATACCACAATGGTGTGGATGCGCACCGCCTTGTTATTTTCGTCGTATTCGACTGTAACTTGCGACTTTGCATCGGGACGAAGATAAGTCATCTCCGTTTTTGCTCTGCGGATTTTCGCAAGTTCTTCGAGAATAACGTGCGAAAGAGTCAGCGTAAGCGGCATGTAATCGTCGGTTTCATTGCTCGCGTAACCGAACATCAGTCCCTGATCGCCAGCTCCTTGCTCGATTTTTTCGTCGCGAACCACGCCACGATTGATGTCGGGCGACTGTTCGTGAATAGCCGAAATCACTCCACAGGAATGAGCGTCAAACTTGTACGAATCGCTGGTGTAGCCTATGCGCTCGATAACACGACGCGCTACGGATTGCACATCGACATAAGCCGAGGAATTGACCTCGCCGCTAAGTACCACTAAACCAGTGGTTACAAGGGTCTCGCAGGCCACTTTCGATTCGCTGTCCTGACGCAGAAATTCGTCTAATATTGCGTCAGAAATTTGGTCGGCTATTTTATCGGGATGTCCTTCCGAAACCGACTCCGAAGTAAATAAATACGTCTTTTTCATCTTGATACGTAATTTAAAAAGTTAAACAAAACTGTGGGATTTAAAAGTGCAAAATGCAGAAGTCGAAACACGGCGGACGCATTTTAGCATTTTTTTGAGTGGTTGCAAGCAGCCAAATCTTCCCACTTTCGAGCCGCAAAGATACATAAAATTTGAATAAGCAATAATGATGATCAAAAATTTTTAGGTTTTCGATAAAACATTACCTTTGACCTCTGTATTTTAGATATTATGATTGACGATTCATTGATCCAAAAAGGATTACGCACAAAATTGATTGAGCGTTTACGAGAACGCGGAATAAAGAACGAAAAAGTCCTTGAGGCTATGTCGAAAGTCCCGCGCCACTTGTTTATGGACAAAAGCTTTATAAGCCACGCTTATGAGGACAAGCCATTTTCGATAAGCGCCGGACAAACTATATCACAGCCATATACCGTTGCTTTTCAGACAGAACTGCTGCAAATAGAACGATTCGACAAAATCCTCGAAATAGGAACAGGCTCTGGTTATCAGGCAGCTGTACTTGCCGAACTCGGAGCTATAGTTTACACCGTCGAAAGACAGCGCGAACTATTTATATCGGCACAACGCACTTTGAAAAGATTGAGTTACAGCGCAAAATGTTTTTGGAGCGATGGCTACGAAGGCAAAGATGCTTTTGCGCCTTTCAAGAAAATATTGATAACCGCCGGCGCTCCGGAAGTGCCTGAAAAACTTAAACTTCAACTCGCTATCGGCGGACGATTAGTCGCGCCCATAGGCAAGGATAATCAGCAGACGATGACCTTAGTCTGTCGCATCTCGGAAACCGAATTTGAAACATCCGCGCACGGAAATTTTATGTTTGTGCCGATGCTCAATGGACTTGTTACATAGCAGGATACGACAGGCGTGCGAGACGACTTCCATCGGATCTGACCTCAAGATGAATCCTGATAGTTTCGGGAGGAAGCAATTCTTCAACCAATTCGGGCCATTCGACAAAACATAAATCGCCGCTATAGAAATATTCCTCATAACCAAGATCATAAGCCTCCGATATGCAATTGATACGATAAAAGTCAAAATGATAAATCGTTTCTCCTTCGGATGTTTCGTATCTATTCACTAAGGAGAAGGTCGGGCTTGAAACCATCTCAATAACACCTGCTTCTGTACAGATGGCCTTTATCAGGCTGGTTTTGCCTGCGCCCATTGACCCGTACAAAGCCACTACGCCCTTATTCCGAATAACATCAAGTAGTTCCCGCGCCGCCGAAGGCAATTGAGCCAAATCATTTATGATAATCTCTAACATAATCAGTAGATAAATCCATTAATTTTGTGCAAAGATAATTTGATTTATCAATTGACAGTAGATTTTTTGACTTTATCAATTCGCGTTAAGTTCACAGATTACTTGTACCTTTGTGCAATCAAACGAAAGCACGCAAGCATCGTTTTGATAGCGTAAAGTTATTATTTAATATATAATGATGAAAAAAATTGTAATAAAACTGATTAATACACTGTATTTTATCACGTCGGCATGTTTACTTCTGTCGGCGTGTAAAAGCTTTAATAAAGAAAGAAATAGAGCCGTCGAACAGAAAGATGAGAATGTTGTAGTTTATCTGACTTCGTCCGATAAAACATACACATTCAGTAAGATGAAGATTAAACTCATGGCTTTGGATAGTATTTCGTCCGAGACAATCACACTCGATCCCGAGAATCGTTATCAGACCATGCATGGTTTTGGCGCAGCAATAACAGGTTCAACGTGTTATAATTTACTCAGAATGTCGCCGGAGGACAGATCAAAGTTTCTCATAAGTACCTTTTCCGTAAGCGATGGTATGGCCTACAGCTATATACGAATATCCATCGGATGTTCTGATTTTTCGCTGAGTGAATACACCTGCTGTGATCAGGAAGGTATCGAAAACTTTGCGCTGACAAATGAAGAGACTCAATATCTGATACCTGTGTTAAAAGAGATATTGTCGATAAATCCCGACGTAAAGATACTCGGATCGCCATGGACCTGTCCACGCTGGATGAAGGTGAATAACTTAATCGACTTACAGCCATATAATTCGTGGACAAGCGGTCAGCTGAATCCTGCATATTATCAGGATTACGCTCGTTATTTTGTAAAATGGATTCAGGCCTTTGCTGCTGAGGGTATTACTATCACCTCTATAACACCGCAGAACGAACCTTTGAATCGTGGTAATTCTGTTTCACTTTATATGAGTTGGCAGGAACAGAGCGACTTTGTGAATACCGCTTTGGCTCCAATGCTGAAATCCGAGAAGTTGAAGACCAGCGTATATTTGTTTGATCATAATTATAATTACGATAATATTGAAGATCAGAATGATTATCCGGCAAAGATCTATGAACGCGGTGTGGATGATGATATTGTTATCGGCTCAGCTTATCACGATTATGGAGGCAATCTATCGGAGCTTATTGATATTCACAACAAGTATCCCGCTAAGGAATTGATATTTACCGAAACTTCAATCGGTACATGGAATAATGGAAAAGATTTCTCGCTACGTTTAACGGAAGATATGCAGCAGGTTGCCTTAGGCACTGTCAATAACATGTGCAGAGCAGTGATTGTCTGGAATCTTATGCTTGATAATGAGCGTGGACCTAACCGTCCTGACGGGTGCAGAACTTGTTTTGGCGCCGTTGATATAGCATCTGATTATAAGACATTGTCATTCAATTCACACTATTATATTATTGGGCATTTATCATCGGTTGTAAAGCAGGGAGCAGTACGCATTGGTCTTACAGGCCATGCAGATCAGTCAATAACAGCATCGGCATTTGAAAATCCGGATGGTACATTTGCCCTCGTACTGCTTAATAAAGATCTTAATGACAAAACTATAACAGTAAACGACGGGAAGAATAGCTTCAGACACACTATTCCGGCAAAGTCCGTAGCATCGTATCTCTGGTAAAAGATAAACATAATGAGAATCAGCACAAAAACGCGGAATATTCTACTAAGTTCCTCGCTGCTCTCGTTTGCGACAGTTAATCCGCAAGCTGAAGCACAACCAAAATATTTTTATTTTTGAAGCATGTTCGATGATAAAAATTATTTATACCTTTGCGGCGAAAAGGAGGTGTATAAACGTACATGATTATAGTCCCGATTAAGGACGGTGAAAATATTGAAAGAGCGTTGAAAAAGTTCAAACGCAAGTTCGAAAAAACAGGTACTCTTAAAGAATTAAGAGCGCGCAAAAATTTTGTGAAACCGTCGGTACGGCGTAGAGATGTGCTTAAAAGAGCTGCATACCGCCAACAACTTCAGACGATGGAAGAATAGTTAGACATCATTAGAATATCAAAAGCGCGTAACCTGTATGGTTGCGCGCTTTTTGCATCTATCGGATGAAATATTTTTTGAGTTTATGTCATTAAAATAATAATTCATTACCTTTGCGCCGATATTCGCTTCGAATTGTAAGCTGAAAATATCAATTTTATAACTGCATAAAACTTACATTCTATGCAATTTACACGAAAATCGTGTCGGAACCATACCGAAGTAAAATGGAATATTTCTCTGCTCGACGGCGAGAATTTTTGCCTCGAACTGCTGACCAACAGCGGTTCTATCTTTATTATGATATGAACGCCATCTAAAGAAGAATACACAAGTAAACCCCTAACAATTAAATAAATAAAAAAATAATGAAAGTTCAGGAAATAATGAACAAACTCGAAGCCAAATACGGCCACGAGAAAGAGTATCTACAAGCAGTTCACGAAGTTCTGGAATCGATAGAGGATGTTTACAACAAACATCCCGAATTTGAGAAAGCACGTATCGTTGAACGCATTGTCGAACCCGACCGCATTTTCACTTTTAAGGTGGTGTGGCAGGACGATCGCGGTGAAACACACGTAAATACAGGCTACCGTGTGCAGTACAACAACGCCATAGGCCCATACAAAGGAGGTCTGCGTTTTCACCCGTCGGTTACTTTATCGACATTGAAATTCCTCGGATTCGAACAAACATTCAAGAACGCGCTCACAACCTTGCCGATGGGCGGAGGAAAAGGCGGTTCTGATTTTAATCCGAAGGGCAAATCCGACGCCGAAGTAATGCGCTTTTGCCAAGCCTTCATCACCGAATTGTGGCGACACATCGGACCCGAAACCGACGTGCCTGCCGGAGATATTGGCGTTGGCGCCCGCGAAATCGGCTATATGTATGGATGGTACAAAAAACTTGCCCGCGAAAATACCGGAGTACTCACCGGCAAAGGAATGACCTGGGGCGGCTCGCTCATTCGTCCCGAAGCAACCGGTTTCGGTGGAGTGTATTTCGTTGAGCACATGCTACATAAAGCCGGCAAGGAATTGAAAGGCAAAACCGTTGCCGTGTCAGGATTCGGAAACGTGGCCTGGGGCGCTGCTTTGAAAGCCACTGCTCTCGGTGCTAAGGTCATAACCATATCTGGACCTGATGGTTATATTCTGGATGGAGCTGGATTGAATGAGGAAAAAATCGCCTTTATGATAGACCTTCGCAACTCGTGCAACGATGTGGTGGCGCCTTATGCCGAAAAATTCGCAGGTTCGAAATTCTTCGCCGGCAAAAAACCCTGGGAAGTAAAGGTGGACATTGCCTTGCCCTGCGCCATCCAAAACGAATTGAACGGCGACGATGCTAAACTATTGATTGCTAATGGAGTTACCTGCGTCGGAGAAATATCCAACATGGGATGTACTCCCGAAGCTATAGCCGAATTTATCGCATCCAGAGTACTTTACGCTCCCGGAAAGGCTGTCAATGCCGGAGGAGTGTCGGTGTCGGGACTTGAAATGACGCAAAACTCCATGAAACTAAATTGGATAGCTGATGAAGTGGACGCCAAACTGAAACAAATAATGAGCAGCATTCACGAAGCTTGCCTCAAATACGGCCTTCAGTCCGACGGTTATGTCAATTATGTAAAAGGCGCGAATGTTGCTGGATTTATGAAAGTTGCGCAAGCTGTCCTTGAGCAGGGAATTTGCTAATCTTTGGATGGCCTATCCGCTAAGTAAGGCCACAATAAATATTTAGCACACGGATGACTTAGATTCGACGGATTTACACAGCTGAAAAATCTGCGTAAACTTGCCGAATCTAAGTCGTCTGCGTGCTAAAAAAACTGAATATTTTAAATTAATTCCTCCGTATTTCGGCGCCCAAAGCGTTGAGACGTTGATCTATCCTTGAATATCCGCGATCAATTTGCTCGATGTTATGTATGATGCTGGTTCCTTCTGCTGACATCGCCGCGATGAGCAAAGCTACGCCGGCGCGAATATCGGGCGAAGTCATTATGGTTGAACGCAATTTCATCTGTCTGTTGTGTCCGATAACTGTAGCTCGATGCGGATCGCAGAGAATAATTTGAGCACCCATATCTATCAGTTTATCAACAAAAAACAGACGGCTCTCGAACATCTTTTGATGGATTAGAACACTGCCTTTGGCTTGAGTAGCCACAACTAAAAATACGCTCAGCAAGTCGGGCGTCAGGCCGGGCCAGGGCGCGTCGGCAATGGTCATTATCGAACCGTCGATAAACGATTCTATTTCATAATGATCCTGTTTGGGAATGAAAATATCGTTGCCAACAATTTCCAGCCCTATGCCTAATCGCTTGAATTGAGCCGGGATAATACCGAGATTGTCAATCTCCGAATTACGTCCGCAATAAGCATCTTTGATAGTTATCTCGCTTTGTGTCATGGCCGCCATGCCGATGAAACTTCCTATCTCTATCATGTCGGGAAGTATGCTGTGTTCCGTCCCGTGCATGGCGTTTACGCCCTCGATGACCAGCAAGTTTGAGCCTACTCCACCTATCCTGGCGCCCATGCGTATCAACATCTTACATAGTTGTTGCACGTATGGTTCGCAAGCGGCGTTGTATATGGTTGTCGTACCTTTTGCCATTACAGCCGCCATTACAACATTGGCTGTACCGGTAACTGAGGCCTCGTCGAGCAGCATGTAAGTGCCTCGCATCTCGTGCGCTTCGACGGTGTAGAAGTGGGTGTTCGCTTCGTATTTGAATTTGGCGCCTAAGTTTTCAAATCCGATGAAATGAGTATCTAAGCGCCGCCTGCCGATCTTATCGCCACCTGGCTTTGGCGCGTATGCACGACCAAAACGCGCCAACAAAGGCCCAACTATCATGATCGAACCGCGTAGATTCGTCGCTTTACTGCGAAATTCCAAGGTCTGTAAATATTCGAGATTAACATGCTTAGCTTGAAATGAGTATGTGGTCTCGTCTAAACTTTCCACATCCACTCCAATATCGGAAAGTAGGCCAATCATGTTGTTTACATCCAAAATATCCGGAATATTCGATATGGTAACTTTTTCATCAGTCAATAAAACTGCGCAAAGCACCTGTAATGCCTCATTCTTTGCCCCTTGTGGACTTATTTCCCCTTGGAGATTTCTACCTCCTTTAACTTCAAAAATAGCCATCGTTTATAAATGTTTACAAATTATATAAATTCTGTTTTATTTCATTAACAAAATCAAACACATCATCCTCAGATGTATCCCAAGAGGTCATCCAACGAACTTCTGATAGCTCCTCATTCCAAACGTAGAAGAAATACTTCGATTGCAGGACTTTGATTATTTCTTTTGGAATGATTGCAAAGATTGCGTTGGCTTCCACTTTCTGAGTTATGCGTATCTCTTTGATTTCTCTTATCTCCTTCGATAGGAGAGCGGTCATTGTATTGGCGTGCAGAGCGTTCTTATACCATAAATCGTCTTCAAGATAAGCGATAAACTGCGCCGAGATATATCGCATTTTCGATGCAAGCTGCATTCCTTGCTTACGTATGTATTTGAAATTCTTCGCTAAAGATTTCTTGAAGAAAACTACCGCTTCACCGTACATCAGCCCGTTTTTCGTACCGCCAAACGACATGAAATCGGCTGATGTAGCCGACGTTATATCCTCTAAACCACACGAAAGCGTTGCTGCGGCATTCGCTATGCGGGCGCCATCTATATGTAGAAGCATGTTGTTAGCATGAGCAAAGTCGGCAATGGCGCATATCTCATCGCGAGTGTAAACAGTGCCAAACTCTGTTGGTTGCGATATGGATACTACGCGAGGCTGCGAATGATGCTGAAATCCTGATGCGTATAAAAAGGGTCTGATGCTTTCGATATGCAATTTCCCATCGTCGCATGGTACGGTAAGCAATTTACAACCAGCAAACCGCTCGGGAGCGCCACATTCATCAGTATTTATATGAGCCGATTCAGGACAGATAACAGCATTGTACGGATAAGTTACAGCGCTTAGCGACAAAACATTAGCTCCTGTGCCATTTAATACAAAGAAACTCTCGGAATCAGCTCCGAAGATCGTCTTAAATTTCTTGGAAGCCTCGTCGCTGAGTTCGTCGTCGCCATAAGCTATTGAATGGCCATGATTAGCAGCCGCTAAAGCCGCCATTATTTTCGGATGTACTCCGGCGTTATTATCGCTTGCAAAACCTCGCATATCAATAGAATTAAAACCGTGAACAATTATCGATTACTGTCTGTCAATACGAATCGCGCTGATTTCACACTACGGCTATCGCTGCCTATCATAAGCTCAAACTCGCCATCCTCGCAAACAAGTTTAAGATCAGAATTATAGAACTCCAACAGACTACGGTCAATTTTAAAACTGACGGTCTGTGTTTCTCCAGCTTGCAGAAAAATCTTTCGGAATCCCTTCAACTCCTTGACCGGACGTGTGATACTTCCAACTAAATCGCGTATATACAGCTGCACTACTTCCTTACCGGCAATGGATCCAGTATTTGTTACTGCTACAGAAGCTATTAACTCATAGTCGGCGCTTATCGTGTCGGCGTTCAGTTCGATTTCTCCGTAAGTGAACTTAGTGTAACTCAGGCCATATCCAAAAGGATAAAGAGGCTCGTTGGATACATCCAAATAATTGCTTCTAAACTTCTGAAAACTATTGCCGTTTAAGGGTCTGCCGGTATTCTTATGATTATAATACACAGGAATTTGCCCTACATTGCGAGGGAAGCTAACTGCCAGTTTTCCGCATGGATTTACTTCGCCAAAAAGTACGTCGCTTATGGCCGACGCTGCTTCGCTGCCTCCAAACCAGACATTTAGTATGGCAGGAACATTTTCGCTTTCCCAAACAAGCGAAAGTGGCCGTCCGGCGAAAAGTACAAGAACCACCGGCTTGCCGGTACGCACTATGGCACGAAGTAATTTCTGCTGAGTTTCAGGTATTTCTATATTGCTGCGGCTGCTGCTTTCTCCACTCATTTCCGATGATTCGCCAAGAGCAGCTACCACAATATCAGAATTTCCAACTATCCGTACCGCTTCGTCGATTATTGCCTGCTCCGACCTTTCATCACGCTTGATGGCGCGCCCAAACATCGTTGCATTCTTCTCGTATTCAGCATCGTCGATGAGGTTACTTCCTTTAGCATACACGATGGTAGCTTTGTCGCCTGCAGCCTTCCTCATAGCTTCGAGAAGCGACTCACCGCGTTGAAGATTAGCGGATACACTCCAAGTGCCGAACATATTCTCGCGCGAATCGGCCAAAGGACCAATCAGAGCTATCCGTCCCTGCTTTTTCAAAGGCAAAAGATCATTATTATTCTTTAGAAGTACGAAACTCTCAGCGGCGGTTTTGCGTGCAAATGAGCGATGTTCATCGGTATATATCTCCGATTTCGCTCGCTCCTCCTTACAATATTTATACGGATCGTCAAAAAGTCCAAGTTTGAACTTTGCTTCAAGTATTCGTCGGCAAGCAAGCTCAATTTGTGCCTGTGTAACAGTTTCTTCTGATAAAGATTGCTGTAAGGTACCGGCGAAGCCTTCGCTAACCATATCCATATCAAGCCCCGCATCTAAAGCACGTGCAGCAACCGTTTTAAGATCGCCGATCCCATGGTCGATCATCTCGCTAATACCCGTATAATCAGAAACTATAAAGCCGTCGAACTTCCATTGCCCTCTTAAAACATCGCTTAGCAACCATTTATTTGCAGTGGCCGGAACTCCATCTATTTCATTAAAAGAAGCCATCACGCTGCCAGCTCCTGCTTCAACAGCCGCCTTGTACGGAGGAAAATATTCGTTATACATGCGAATATGGCTCATATCAACCGTATTATAATCCCTGCCTGCTTCCGACGCCCCATAGAGTGCAAAATGCTTAACGCAGGACATAAGTGTATTATCCTTAGAGAGATCGTTCCCCTGATATCCTCTCACCATAGCCTCTGCGATTTTGCTACATAAGAAGGGATCCTCGCCTGAACCCTCTGCGATACGTCCCCATCGAGGGTCGCGACAAAGATCTACCATTGGGCTGAAAGTCCAACAGATACCATCTGCGCTGGCTTCGATTGCAGCTATACGCGCCGACCGTTCTATGGCAGCTGTATCCCAGGTACAAGCCAGCGCAAGCGGAATTGGAAAGACAGTTTCGTATCCATGAATCACATCCATGCCAAAAAGCAAGGGTATTTTCAATCGACTCTCTTCCACAGCTATACGCTGCATCTCTTTAATCTTCGACACAGATTTCACATTAAAGAGTCCTCCAACTCGTCCCTCTCTAATCTTCTGCGCCACACCGCTGCTGGATGCTTCTCCGGTGATTATATCGCCCGCAGCAGGCAAATTTAACTGTCCAATCTTCTCATCCAAAGACATTAGGCGAATCAAACTATCGATGCGCGCCTTCATCTTAGCGTCTTGGCCTTCTGTTATTCTGTCGCTACTTGCTGTGCATGAGGCGAAAAGAATAATGCTTGATAATGTAACTATAAACAATTTCATAATATAGTGATTTTATAATGATACAAAAATAATTTCATCATCTAAATGCTTTATTAACTATATTTTACTAAGCGTAGGATTTATCCTACGGATAGATAAATTTAATCCCATCTGAAAATTCCGCAGAGATGGCTTCTAATTATATCAGCAAAAACGTGTATGCAGATTCAAGTACTTTTGCTATTTAACTTCCTTACGCAAGATTCACTCCTCCACGGATAATTCATAATTTATAATTTATAATTCATAATTCAAACGCAGTTTGCTGCATTTATCCAAAATATTATAACTTTGCCGCCGGATTCAAGTATTTTATCCGACAGGAAAGATATATTTTAACAGCAATTTTAATTTTTAAATCATGAAATACCGCAAATTATTAGTAAGTGAACTCAATAGACTGTCGTGCGAAGAGTTCGACTCGGCCATAAAAACTCCTATTGCCATTGTATTGGATAACATTCGCAGTCAGTATAATATCGGTTCTATCTTTCGCACATGCGACGCTCTGCTTGTAGAGAAGATAATGCTTTGCGGCATCTCTGCCACGCCGCAATCAGCTGAAATTCATAAGACCGCGCTCGGCGCCGAGGATACTATGAAATGGGAATACTTTAAAAACACTGCCGACGCTGTGAATCAATTAAAAAGAGACAATTATGTACTCGTTGCCATAGAGCAAGCCGAATCGAGCATCATGCTCAATGACTTTGCCATACGGTCAAACTGTAAATATGCCCTTGTCTTCGGCAACGAAGTTAAAGGAATACAGCAAGAAGTAGTCAATCTCTGCGATTTCTGCGTCGAAATTCCACAATTCGGCACAAAGCACTCGCTTAACATTGCGGTTAGCGCAGGAATAGCGCTCTGGGATTTTTTCTGCAAATTGAAAGAACCTTCTTCTGACGGCAAGTGAGGCCTAATCAGGCTATTCAAACTGTCCGGTTGTGATGTACCACACATCCTCCATCAGGTTCAACGACTCTGATGCGGCCACTGCAAGCCGGTCGCAGCGTTCATTATGGATGTTTCCGCTATGACCCTTAACCCACACGAATCTAACTCTGTGTTTTGCGGCCGCTCGCAAATACCTCATCCATAAATCACTATTTTTCTTACCGGCGAACATCTTGCTGACCCACGAATTTAACCAACGCTTCTCGACAGCGTCCACTACATACTTTGAATCGCTGTAAATGGTTACGTTGCAGCCTTCGACCTTCAAAGCCTCAAGTCCAGATATAACGGCCAACAATTCCATACGGTTATTAGTAGTAAGTCTATAACCACCAGACAGTTCTTTACTTTGTCCATTACACATTAACACTGTGCCGTAACCACCAGGACCAGGATTACCCTTTGCTGCGCCATCGGTGTATATTACTATATTATACATTAATACTTAAATCATTACTGCGGATTATGCTAAATCGGCAATTTTTATTTTTTGACTTTCGGCTCTTGCTGCATCGAGCGTTCTATCTCGTTGATACGGCTTGTAATCGGAAAATCCGGTCGAGGTAAAGACATTTTTTCTGCTCGCGCCGACATTTTTAGCAGACGTCCAAGCACTTCGTCTCTCGATTTTGGACGCAGATGTCCAAGCCAATTAAATCCTGCGAGCTTCGTATCTTCCTCCGGCACAATAATCAGCGGATTATTATCTCCCTTGATGTCCGTAAAGTAAACCACACGTTGAACTTTGCGTGCATTAAAGTTAATTCGCATAGAAGCAGCCTCAGTATCGTTCATCATCATGTCCGAAATTGAGAAAAACAGAGTGTGGACGTTCCCTGCAACATGCAGCGTGTGAATCTCTTTCTCTCTAAAACGGGCGACCATGTTTCTACCCTTAATCTGATTAAAGTATGAGGTACTGTCGGGGTCTCCTTCGGGAATTATTATCATGGCATTGCTCTCGAACTCTGCTCTATCGGGCGATCCATTCTTTATATACACGCGGATTGAGTCGCTAAATAGTTGCATCTTAACACTGTCCCACACCACAGGCGATTTGTACATCTTCCAAATAGAATCAAGGGTGTTGAAGTAAACAGAATCGCATTTAGCCTGAAGATCTCGACGAAAAATCTTAACATTACCAATTCCAAATATCTGTCGATAAGTGCTGTCGGCTCTTACAGTGTCAGAAATCACTGATTTCGATATAGAATCATTAGCAACCATTGGCAAAAGAGCATTACTTCGCATGTTGTCCTCTGCATTAATTAGAATAGAATCAATAATTTGTTTGATGCTATCTGATGCCTCCGTATCAATCGGATCTATCTGATTTAAAATTGAGTCGCCTTTGCTTAAAATCATCAAATTCCCTTTGGACGTCAGGCTGTCGAGCGGAGAAATAAAACTTGAATCACTGCTGAATCCAGCGCTTGGCGGATCTTTTATTCTGATTGAATCGGATTTCAGCTTTCTTTTCAATTTAATTGAATCAAGCTCCGGTAGCATTATAGTCCTGTTCTTGTCGATTATTTCTTCATCCGAAGTATCAGAATCTTTGGCTTGCACGGCATTTATAGGAAGATTAAACGAAAGCAGCGTATCGGCACGCATGAATACAGTATCATTGCTTTCGTCGTAAATCAGAATTGAAGGATTTTTCCGCATGACGAAGTCCTGTCTATTCATATCAAAGTCGGCGAAATCGCTCAAAGCAATAGTTCCTTGTGCAGTATCAACTACCTGTACATTAGAGTATAGCTTTCCTTTACCCGATTTATTTTCATAATAGATGCTGTCGGCGAAAACCTCCTGAGTTTTCGACATCATATACGAGTTGTGAGTGAAGAAAAGCCGGTCATTCTCACTATCATAAGTTCCGCGATCGCAGTAGAGGTATCCATCGCGATTTTTTGCCCAGATGTGAGTGTGGTCATAGAAAGTAAAGATCTTTGTTTCTGTGTTGTACATCATGGAATCCGACTGAAGCAAATATTCGTTGGTTTCTGATTGAACTCTACCGATAAACTCAAACTCTTTCCGATGAGAGTAATAGTATCCATGCCTTGATTCAAGCAGTTGGGCAGTATCTTTTATTGTTCCTTCGTTCTCGAAATAGCAAATTTCATCCTTCGTATTAAAATCTATTCCGTTGGTACGCAGTGTTGAGCTACTATCGCGCAGATACACTACCTTTCCGCGCACTTTTGCCATGCTCGTATTGCCATTATACTCCATCATGTCGCCTGTAACTTCTGCTGCGGCGCTCACTACCACCACATTTCCAAAGGAATTGAATATCCCCGTAGGAAACCACTCTGCGCTATCGCATGACATCACCACACGATTATGTTCCAGGACAACATTACCAACAAGAATGGTCATACTTGTCGAATCCATATCGATAGTACTCATCTTATCGCTATAAATAATCTGCACTCGTTGAGGCTTTTTATTATCGCCGGTTTCTTGCCCTGCGAGCGAGGCGGCAAAAAGCATAACAAAGATAAGAAGCGAGATTTTCAGGCGCTTATATATCCCAACTGCTATCATCAGCTTGTATTCTATTCGGTCATAAGAATTTTTTCCGCCATAGATTTCGATATTCCATCGCATCGAGTAAGATCCTCGTACTTGGGTATGCCGTGCAATTCAACGGCGTCGCTTACAAGTTCCCAGCCAATGCGTTCCGCAAACTTCAAAAGATTTTTTACTCCTCCGCCATTCCAGCTATAGCTGCCGAAAATACCAAGTTTCCTCTGCTGTACGCCTGTGTGTTCCAATTCGCGGCAAAGTTGTTCCATCAGCGGAAACATCTCAAGGTTATATGCGCAGCTTCCGAGTATCACGCCTTTATATTTCCAGATGTCTCTTATCAGATAAGATATATGCGTTTTCGACACATCGTGAATACGAATATTCCTCACGCCGTTTTCTGCGAGCTTTCGTCCGATGTAATCGGCTATCTTTTCGGTGTTTCCATACATCGAAGCAAAGATTATAACTACTCCGGCGTCGGCTTCATACTTACTCCATTTGTCGTAGAGGCCAATAACTTTCGAGGGGTCATCCCTCCAAATTGGTCCGTGCGTCGAGCAGACGCATTTTATTTCGACGTCTGCAAACTTCGCTAAAGCCTTCTGTACCATCGGAGAGTATTTACCAACTATATTCGAGTAGTAGCGTAGCATCTCATCGGAATAGAAGTCAAAATTGATTTCGTCGTCGAAAATCCCACCGTCCAAAGTTCCGAAGCAGCCGAAAGCATCTCCCGAAAAGAGGATCTTTTCAGTAGTATCGTATGTCATCATGGTTTCAGGCCAATGAACCCATGGAGTTAGCGTAAAACTCAACTTATGATAGCCAAGATCTACGGTTGCTCCGCGTCCCACGTCAAGAAAATTCTCGATAATTCCGAAATATGCTTCAAAAATACGCTTCGTCGTGGCATTACCAACTATTTTTACGTCTGGAAACCTCTGCAATATCTCTTTGATTTCTCCTGAATGGTCGAGTTCCATGTGATTAATAACGAGATAATCGAGCGGCCGTCCGGCGAGATATTTTTCTATGCCATCCACAAAGCTATTCCCTGCGGTGAAATCAACAGTATCTATCAAAGCAGTTTTTTCATCGCAGATTAAATAGGAGTTATAGGAAACTCCTGTTGGTAGCGGCCAGATGTTTTCAAACAGATGCCTGCGGCGGTCGTTCACTCCGATCCAAAATATACGCTCTGCTACATTTACTTTATCAAACATGATATGTTGTCTTATATTATTGTATCATTATTAATTCGCTATATTCTTTCGATGTTGAAAGTAACAATCCTTTCGCCTTTGTACTTGCCAAGTCCGCTGATAAGCATAGTAGCCAATCCCGGCATGATGTTGTCGTTATAAGTTACAGTGAAATCCTTGCTAAAAACGAGTTCCGTAGAGATTTCCTCATCGTTGCTATCGACGTCGCGCATTATCAACTCTGGAATCACTATGATAGGCTTGCCGGTATAGACTTGCGTAGGAATCGGCGCTACTTCTGCATTTATTATTTCGCTTCGACTATGCGTTCTTCCGTAGCGCTCGTTCACAAGAGTGTTATAAT
The DNA here is from genome assembly GCA_031280885.1 of Prevotellaceae bacterium. Classification (GTDB taxonomy): domain Bacteria; phylum Bacteroidota; class Bacteroidia; order Bacteroidales; family UBA932; genus JAIRLF01. Next base: position 20,638 of record JAITGD010000068.1, read on the forward strand.
GCTTAGCCAGATTGTTATATTCTGAAATAAAACCGCTTATCGTAGCCTCTCCATTGAAGATAACAATGGCTTCGACGCGGTCTGTAATCAACGAAAGAGCCTTATCGGTAAGTTTTCGCGATTCTTTCTGTGAAATATCGGGCTTCGACATTTGTTCTTGGCTTGTATCCTCTACATACTCCTTGAATTGAGTATTAAGAAGTTCCAGCTCATTAACCCATGGCTGCAATCCGATTAATTGCATGGCCGGAGCATAAGCATCACTGCGGATACGGCTGATTATACTGTTGATAGTGGCAGTTTCAGCGTCGTAGTTCATCTGCGTAACGTTTTCATAGCTCGACAGCATGTTGTTAATGTGCATGGCTGCGTCCCGAATCATAGGATCGAAGTGCTTCATATTGATGCGAACCGTCCCCGTAATACCCGTATATACAGTATCACGTTTGTTGTCGATTTCCATCTTCTTCTTCGTGAAGTTACTTCGACGAGTCCACTTGTAAATACTGATTTCCTTGTCGAGAGCAGTTGTGTATCCGTCTATCAACGGAGGCACAGCTATCTCAGCCGAGAATTTTTGACAGATTCCCAGTCCCAACGTATGGAACTCAATGTGGTTTGCGATGGTGTAGCGAGTAGTATTCGCCACCTTTAATACAGAATTTTTCATTTCCTGAGGTTTTTAGTTGAAAAAATTTATTTGTTATTGATTTGTTATTTAACTCATTCGGCGGACGTCGATATTTGCTTATAGATCGGCATACGCCTGCAGGAGTATTTTCTTTTGACGGTATGGCGCATAATACGCCATGTGGAGATATATTATATATGGTATGGGCGTAGAGTACGCCCACCATAGATATATTATATATAATATAGATACGAAGTATCTCTTCGGATTTTTCGGAATTTTCCTGTCGGCGTACTATACGCCAATCGCAAAATGTGTCTAAATCCCACTGTTGCGATATACTCCGACAGTAATTTTCAATTTTATCTATCTGGTGTAAGGTACGCCGGAGGCAAATACAAGAATTTCCGACTGCTGTAATGTACGCCGGAGGCAAATTTGAAAATTTGCGACTGCTGTAAGCTACTCTGGAGGCAAATTCGCCGGTTTTCGTCTGGCGTACGTTACGCCAGCTATATCTTTTTATAATTTCCGTCTGGCGTATGTTACGCCAGGCATAGTTTTGATTAAATTCCGACCGGCGTACGCTACGCCAGACAGAGCTAAGAAGATATTCCGACCGGCGTACGTTACGCCAGCTATTATTTTTTGATGATTTTGCGAGCTTCGTTGTACTCGCGCAGCAGTCATTAGAAATATATTGATGAGATTTGCCGTTTATAATGGAATAATTCAGTTGATTCGGATGAAGTGAGCCGCGCACATAGCAACAAGGCATTTGGTTCGGCTTTTGTATTCCGAAACATGTCCCTTGTAAGACTATAATCAGCAGGATTAAGCTTGTAACAGAGACTTTCGCCATATTTTCCATTTTGCGTGCCATACTGCGAGCGTTATAGATTAAATACGGCACAAATATAATACTTTTTTTCCAATCTCCAAACTTTTTTTCGGCATAAAGTTGTAAATACGTCATTATCTTAGAAATAAAATTTTATCTGAGCCTGAAAAATCCATCTAAAGAGAGATAATTATCTCGTTTTCGAGCAAAAATCTATAGAAAATCAGCCGATTTTTTCGAGCAAAACCTCGATTTTTAGTCCAATTTTTGTGCTTTGAGAGCTTTGCGTTTTTGACTCTATTCGGCTAAGCGTTTTTGGTGTGTTATAAAAAGTTGTATCTTTGCCCCGTAAAATTTAATTAACAGTCTATGTCAACGCCTAATATACGTCAATTATACTTTAAGGATACGTCCTTTGCAGATCTGATGAAGCATCGTATATATAATGTACTCTTGCTTTCAAGTAAATACGATGCTTTTATTCTTGAAGAGGATGGGCGCATCGATGAACAGATTTTTAATGAATATGTCTCGCTGCATCTTCGTTATCCGCCTCGTTTTACGCTTGTTGAGACAGAAGAGGATGCGCTGACAAGCCTCAATCGCGGAAAGTACGAGCTGATTATAACGATGTCCGACAGCGAAGATCGCGATATTATCGATCTCACAAAGCGGATAAAGGCTCTATATCCTGAAATTCCGATAGTTGTGCTGACGCCTTTTCTTCGAGAAATTTCGGTACGTGTGGCCGACGAGGATCTTAGTATGATAGATTATTTTTTCTGCTGGTTGGGCAATTCAGATTTGCTTTTGGCCATCATTAAACTGATGGAAGACAGGATGAACGTCGAAGAAGACCTTGAGAGCGTGGGTGTGCAGGCAATTCTTTTTGTTGAGGATTCTATTCGCTTTGCTTCGTCGGTGCTTCCGTATCTGTATAAGTTTGTTTTTCAGCAATCGCGCTCATTTATGACCGAAGCTTTGAACGAGCATCAACGTATGCTTCGTATGCGAGGCCGTCCGAAGATTCTTATGGCACGAACTTATGATGAAGCCATATCGATCTATGATAAGTTCAAGCACAACATCTTAGGAGTTATTTCGGATGTTGATTTTCCTTATCGCGGACAAGAGAACAAAGGCGCGGGAATTGATCTTTGTCGGCTTATCAAAGCTGAGAATAGTTTTATGCCTTATATAATTTACTCTTCCGAAGTTGCTAACAAGGCCTCAGCCAATGAAATCGGAGCAGCGTTTGTGGATAAAAACAATGAAAAAATACTTCCGGCCAAGTTGAGTAAGCAGCTGCTCGAAAACTTTGGTTTTGGAGACTTTGTGTTTGAAAATCCGACCACCGGAGAGGAGGTGGCTCGTGCGAAGGATCTGCATGATCTTCAACATTTAGTACCTATCTTGCCGGATGATACGGTTGAGTATCATTTTTCGCGCAATCACGTGTCGAGGTGGCTGTATTCGAGGGCAATGTTTCCACTTGCCGAGTTTGTGAAAAAGATTTTCATCGACGACTTTGATAGTCTCGACGAAGTGCGTAATGCGCTGACTAATGCAATAGTACGTTATAGACGGATAAAGAATCGCGGGGTGGTTGCAGATTTTCGACGCGATCATTTCGACAAATATTCCAACTTCACGCGGATTGGGAAGGGTTCGATGGGCGGCAAAGCACGTGGACTTGCTTTTCTTGACTCTATCATCAAGCGCAATCCTGATTTCGATGATTTTGAAGGTCGTAATGTACAGATAACCCTTCCGCGAACGGTGGTTCTTTGTACTGATATTTTCGACGAATTTATGGAAAAGAATAATCTTTATAGCGTTGCACTCTCCGACGTTTCAAATGAAGAAATTCTCCGACATTTTCTCGACGCGCCACTACCAGAGATACTTGACCAGGATTTGGCGGCTTTGATTAATGCCGTAAACACTCCGATAGCAGTACGCTCGTCGAGTTTGCTTGAGGATTCATATTATCAGCCATTTGCTGGAATATATTCGACATACATGTTGCCTTATGACGAGGTCGATAAGGAAGGTATGCTGCACGTACTCAAAAATGCTATCAAGGCAGTGTATGCTTCTGTGTTCTACAAAGAAAGTAAGGCTTATATAGATTCGACTTCAAATGTGATTGACTCGGAGAAGATGGCAGTTGTGCTTCAGGAAGTAGCTGGTAGAGAGTATTCAAGCGGACGGTATTATCCTTCTTTTTCCGGAGTAGCGCGGTCAATTAATTTTTATCCGATAAGTCCTGAACTTCCGGAAGATGGAGTGTGTAATCTTGCGCTTGGACTTGGTAAGTCGGTAGTTGACGGCGGTGTGAGTTTGCGTTTCTCGCCGGAGTATCCGCGAAATATATTGCAGACAAGCGAACTCAATACGGCTCTGCGCGATACGCAGACAAAATTCTTTGCTATCGATACTTCGATTAAGGCTACGACGCCTACCGTCAATGATTCCGCAGGGCTTTCGCTATTTGATCTCAAAGCAGCCGAAGAGGATGGTTCCTTGTATCTGATTGCTTCGACCTTCGATTACAACGACCGTATGATTCGCGATGGTATTTACGATGGTGGACGTAAACTTGTTACCTTTTCGAATATCCTTAAGCATGATGCTTTTCCACTTGCACCGATTCTGCAAAAAGTTTTAAAGATAGGACGAAACGACATGGGGCATCAGGTTGAGATAGAATTCGCCGTAAGTCTCGGATCAAGCATCGACGAGCCGAGTTCTTTCTATCTTCTTCAAATACGTCCGATAGTTGAGAATGATGAGATTATTGTAGATGATCTTGATGGGATTTCTGTTGATGATACCATAGTAAGTTCCATGCACTCGCTGGGTAACGGCATTATCGACAATGTGTGCGACTTTATCTATATCAAACCGGAAACTTTCGACGCCTCAAAAAATCAACTCACAGCGCTTGAGATTGAAAAACTCAATGAGAAATTTCGACACGAGCGAAAGAATTATATTCTTGCCGGTCCGGGTCGTTGGGGATCAAGCGATCCCTGGCTTGGAATCCCTGTGAAATGGCCACAAATATCGGCAGCACGTTTAATAATCGAAGCGGGTATGGCAAATTATCGAGTTGATCCAAGTCAAGGCACTCATTTCTTTCACAATCTAACATCTTTCCGTACAGGATATTTCACGGTAAACTCACACAATTCGGACGGATATTACGATGTCGCCTGGCTAAATGCACAACAAGCAGTTTACGAAAGCGAAAGCCTACGACACGTCCGTTTCCAAAGCCCTGCAATCATAAAAATTGATGGGAAACGCGGACGCGGCTTAGTGATGAAAGTCAAATAGCGGGAGTAAGATGGAGTCATCGCTTTTTCATAGCACTTCAAACTTTTTTGAACCGTATAACAATCGTATAACAATCGTATAACTATTGTATAACTATTGTATAACAATCGTATAACTATTGTATAACTATTGTTGCACAGCAGTTTTTACAATCGAAAAGAAGTTTAAATTTTTTGTTACCATGTTGCAGAAACAATTCTCCGCTGGGCTTTGCGTTTTGTTTGCTTGGGCAGAGTCCGAGTTCGTATTTGATACAGTATTTATTGAACATCAGGGTATTGATTTTTGTGCCACATTCGGCTGCATATTCTATTTGTTTTACTCCATGTCGGCGATAGAAACTTTCCGACAAGGAGTTAGAAACATTGGCAGTAAAATCGACGCTATCTGAAATATATGGAATTTCATTTGGTGTTATTTTGCAGCCGGCACGTTCAGGCGACTGTTTGCGAGCCTCTTCGAGTTTAGAAATCAAAGTTCTTCGCCATCCATTGATTTCGGACGTCGGAAAAAAATACTCGCCTGCGACCTTGTCTATCTCGAAGACAAATATGCTGTTTCCTGTTTTGCTTAGCAGGTTTTTGATATTTTGTTCATTTTTTTCGGGCGATTTCGAGCGCTCGCCGCGGTTTTCAAACAGCAATTCGACTTGAATACCGGTTTCGTCCACTGCTCTAAGAGCCACGTTTTTATCCGTATTAATCAGCATATTGATCTGCGTTTTGATTTTGCGCACAGCGCTTTCGCCGGCCAGTTTTTTGTCGAACAGTCTGTCGGAATTGCAAAAGATCTTCAATCCCACGCTTATACCCGACATCGACAATGGAAAAACGCAGCCATTTTCGACCCTATTCACCCGCGTACCGGAAAGGCGAGCTTCGGCGTCGAAAAAACATATTCCGTCGCCGTTTTCAAGCACATTTTTGTCGAGGACAAAGGAAAGTTTGTTACACGAAACTACCGTTCCGGCGTATTTCCCTTGTGATTTAGAGCTTTGCGCCGACATTCCCTTGCTTCGTCCGAAAGCGAAATACTTGCTAAATCCTCGTGAAAACGAGCGTTCAGGGTCGGGGTCGAAATTGAATTTCACTTCTCCAGCCGAGGCTTTCGCGTATTTCGACGAGCCGGACAGAATCGCGTCCAAGCGACGACGATAGAGTGCCGTTATGTTTTTTACATACGAAAGATCTTTCAGCCTACCTTCTATTTTAAAGGAACTTACTCCAGCTTCCAGCAATTTTTCGAGATGGTCTGAAAGATTTAAATCTTTCAGTGAGAGCAGGTATTTGTTTTCGGCAATTTGGCGACCTTTGTCGTCGCACAAATCGTAAGGCAGGCGGCAAGGCTGGGCGCAAACTCCGCGATTGGCGCTTCGTCCGGCGATAATCTGGCTCATATAGCAACGTCCGCTGCAAGCAACACACAGAGAGCCATGTACAAAAGCTTCAAGTTCTACGGAAGTTTCGTTTCTGATTTCGGCAATTTCTTTCAGGCTCAGTTCACGTGCCAGGATAATCCGTTTAAAACCTACGTCTTGCAAAAACTTTATTTTTTCTTTTGAGCAATTATCCGCCTGAGTCGAAGCAAAGAGAGGCAAAGGCGGCAAATCCATTTCGGCAAAGGCCATGTCCTGTACAATCAAAGCATTACAGCCGGCGTTCCAGGCTTCGAAGGCAAGGCGTCGCGCCTCTTCGAGTTCGTTTTCGTACAGTATTGTATTGAGTGTGAGGTAAACTTTGGCCGAATATCGATGTGCGTATCGGCAAAGTTCGGCGATTTCCTGCATTGTATTACCGGCGGCCTCGCGTGCGCCAAATCGCAGCCCGGCAATATACACAGCGTCAGCGCCGTGATTTACAGCGGCAATGCCACATTCGGCATTTTTTGCCGGCGATAGAAGTTCTATGTTTTGCCCGACCGTCAAGCTATAAAAAAATGAGACCGAGACTTTTACATCTCGGTCAAATTGAATATTGATAAATGTGTGGTTTATTTATACTCTATTTCTCTGGTAACTATATACACCGGCGAATCATTTCGATATTGTATAAGTTTGCTCCAGTTTTTCTTATTGTCAAATTCGTACTTGTAAATCGATTTATCGTCAAGGTTTTTGATGTTATTGTACTCGTTTTTTGCTGCTAAATGTTTCGATTCGTAAGTATAAACGGTTTTGCCAAGTTTGTATTCTTCTATTCTGGATTTTTTGTTTTGAGCTTTGGCATAATCGCGCATAAAAGCCGGCAGCCAGACGTAGTATTTGTCTCCGTCGATATCATCCATCATATCGTAAATGCTTACGCCTTCGGTAATTGGGTACTTTTTTTCCATTCTCATAGCCACAGTTTGCTGGCTGTCGTAGCGGTATTTGACATAATGAAACTTTTTGTCTGCGGCAACTTCCTTCCACACCATTTCGTATGTAAGCATTTCAGGGATAAGTTCTTCTGTTTGTTCGTTGAACCAGCGTTCAAATTTTTTCACTCTGATACTTCCGTCTTTTTCTACCGAATATATTTTCTTCCATATCTGCGAGTTAAGGCTATCCATGCAATATTCTCCGGAAGTTCCTTTTTTTGTATCGTATTCATAGTGTATCGTATAGGCCGCTTTACTGCTGATGATATCATAAATGATTTCCTTCACGCAGTTTCCTTTATCGTCGAAAAATAATTCCAGAGGAAAATCTCTGAGGCCTTGCGGTTCGACTTTATCTCCGTTAGTTTGAGGAGCATACACTGTAACTTTCATCTTCGATACATTCTTGCTTAATAAATCGTACTGTGTACAATTCTTTATAGCAGGCAGATACTTTGGTTTGGCCGCCGTGTTTAAGACGAGACATAAGGCAAAAATCACAATTCCTAATTTCACATACATTTGTCGCATTGATGTCATAATTTGTTTGTTATTAATATTATACATTTGTTTTTATTTATTAATGATCTGATATTTCAGTAATGAGTTGCGCGGGTCGTTGGTTGTAAAGTAAACATTGCCGGTCGATTTCTGCGGATCTTTGCTTTCTAACTTTATGTTTGTCGATTTTCCGGGCTTCACCTTTATACTTTTGTTAAAATTTGCAAGTAAATTTGGATTGTCCGAAGTGAAAGAAGCTATTATCAGGTCGGATTTGCCGGTGTTTGAAATCTCAATCGAAGTCGAACTTGCTTTTGCTAAGTTTATTACAGAGCCTCCGACTTTGACTCTGGGACCATTATCCCAATCGGGACCCGACAGAGAGGGAAACTCCTCAGCAACTACGGAACCAATTGACATTGTGCCTCTTTTCTCTCCAACTTTTATAGTTACCAGATCTCTGACGAAACCGAAAATCTCACGTTTGTTCCCGTCGATTAGCACCTTTATATTACCTTTTTCGCGTGGCTTGAGTGTCAATGTTTTTGGGGATATTATCACATAACTTGGCACGTTTTCGTATTCTACTGTAATCGGTTCTGTTTCTGATACATTAGCTACATTTAAACTTAATTCCGAAGATCTTGCTCTCATGGTTATCTTGGGGAAACTCAATTCCTTGAGATATTTTATTCTCAGATCGCCCACCGAATCGCGATAAGTAATTCGATAGTTTTCGGGTTTGGGAAGCACCGAGCCTTTGACAGTCAGCACTGTTTGCGCCGATTGATCGACGGCATTGCTTGCCACAGTCAAGGCTTTATTAAAAGGGAACACTCTGTTTAGAGGAGTGTAAATAGCTATTATTGAGCCTGTTTCTCCGGGTTTTACAGGACTTTTTGTCCAAGATGAAACCGTACATCCGCAAGCCGGAGTTACTTTGCTTATTACAAGAGGATTATCTCCGGTATTTGTAAACACAAACTCGTGTGAAACAGGCCCTGCTTCCTCGCGGATAACCCCAAAATCATGCACAAGCTCGTTAAAAGTAATCGATTGTGCATTAAGCGAAATTGCAGCGATACTTGCTGCTAAAAATACTGATACTCTTTTCATTATTTAAGAAGACATAATTCATAAACACTTTGCAAAAGTAATACAAATAATCGAATCATCTTTTATATATAACGATATTTAACACAAAATGTTAAATACCGTTAAGATATGGAATGGACTTTTGGACTTTTGGACTTGTGGACTTTTGGACTATTCAG
>JAITGD010000079.1 GCA_031280885.1 Prevotellaceae bacterium
ATCACGCAGGATTTCTTCATCTACGCCAAAGGAAAACGAAACACCCTTCAAGTAGGTCTGGATATACTGAATGTAGGTAATCTGCTGAACAAGAATTGGGGACATAAACAATACTACAACACCAACGCTCCGCTGGCGCTGGTACAGAATGCGTATTCACAAGGCGGAACTGGCATCCAGAATAAACCGGTATATCGTTTTATGAGAAACGGTAGCGAAGTGCTGCGTGAAACGTTTAGGTCAGATAATTCTCTGTCATCAACTTACTACATGCAATTCAGTTTAAGATATATCTTTAATTGACTTTTGGACGGTTGGACTGTTAGACTTTTGGACTGTTAGATATTTAACAAGCTCAGTAGCCCTGAGGGTTCCCGAAAACAAACCTCATTATCTCATTATGCCAATCGGATTGAAATGAGGTAATGAGGTTTTTCCAACAAAACACATACGGTAGATTTGGTTCAAGAAAGTTTGAGATACTATTTTTTGAGGCAAATCGTCCCGTTAGGGACGAAATATTGGTAGAAAAGCCAAAATGCCCTCAGCTCACCGTGCCGTAGGTACGGAATGAGGAAAAATACATTCCGTCCCTACGGCACGGAGAGGGGCTTGAAGGCAGCCTGTTTCTACCAACATTCTGTGCCTAACGGCACAGAAGTCCAAAAGTCTAACAGTCCAAAAGTCTAACAGTCCAAAAGTCCAAAAGTCCAAAAGTCCAAAAGTCTAATAGTCCAAAAGTCTAATAAAAAAACAGAGGCTTACGCCTCTGTTTTTTTATTATCAATCAGCGTCTTCGAGGAAGAATATTTCTTCCACTTTTTTGCTGCACACTTTGGCAATTTTCAGAGCAAGCACTGTCGAAGGGACATATTTATTGCTTTCGATTGCGTTGATTGTCTGGCGACTGACTCCAACTTTTTCGGCTAATTGCTGTTGAGTTATTCGGAGAATCGCTCGTTCTACACGGATGTTATTTGTCATCGTTTCGAGATTTAGAACGGTAAATAATAAAATTGTACCTGATAATAAACACAATCAACAAAGTGAACATGTTCACAATCATCGAATACAAGAACGCCATATCGTACAGAAATATCAGACAGACAATCTGAATGATGAAGGTCGCATAGACAGCCCACAGCAGCGATTCCAAACGAATTTTGGAGATGTATTCATCCTCAATTTTTTCCTTTGAAAAAGCCGCCAAAAGAGCGCCAACGATAAAAAATATGCCGGCAAGTTCCTGAGTGATATTGTTTTCTATCACCTTACACACAGCCTCCATATCATTCCACGGAGTATGTAAAAACGATAGAACTTTGAGGTCGAGAAAGGCGAACTCAAAGTCTTTAAACACTGCGAAATATCCCAATATCGCCGATGGGATTAGCAGAATCCAACCGAGAGGTCGGAGCTTGTTTGGAAATAAAACATTAATTTTCATATAAATACATTTTTAAATTATTAATAAAACAAGTTTTTATAACGGTGCAAAGGTAAACAATATTTTCCAATACGACAAATAAACTTTACTTCGAGTAAAATATATTATACACGAGCGGATCCGAATTTCAAACTCGGAAAGCAGGATTTTGAAGTCCGGCTTTCAGGCTCATGTCTTCTGATTTCACATACCGGCACATTTGCCTTAGACTGCCTTACCTATGCCTTACCTATGCCTTACATAAGCCTTACTTTATGATTTTTTAGAACCAGGATTACAGGAGCCAAGAACCAAGACAGCTGCGCAGGCTGGTTCGATGAATTGACTGCGTAGCAGTCTTGGCTCTTGTTTCCTGCAATCCTGCTTCCCATAATTCATTATTCTGAAATCCCGATTTATGGCTTGCAAAAAAACTCTCCGGCGATTCTGTTAAATATTTCGGGAGTTTTGAACAGAAAAAAGTGATCGGCTTTGGGAATTATCAATCGCTTTGAATTAGCTATATTTACGTGTAAATCATTATTTTGGACTTGGCTCACCATATCGTTTTCGCCTGTGATTATCAAAGTCGGCGCACTTATTTGCGATATTTCATCGAGCGACAAATGCGGATGATGCACCATCAAACTCCAAATTTCTCTGCGTTTTTGGCTTTCGGAGGAAAATATTGATTTCATCGACAAATATAAGTAGAAGATTTTCACATATATTCGCGTCGTAAAACGAAAACCTTTCGGCGTGTAGTTTGCTCCGACAAGTATCATCGACGAAATCCTTTCCGGCGACTTCAGTGCAAAATGCAGGGCAATAATTGCTCCATCGCTAAAGCCAACAAGGTGAGCCTTATTGATTTTCAGGGCGTCGAACAGCTGTCGCAGGTCGGCTGCGAAGGTGTGAAAATCAAGAGGAGCCTTTCCTCTGGATGATTTTCCGTGTCCACGAGTATCGAGAGCAATTACCTTATAATCTGTGGAAAAGAATTTTATTTGCGATTCGAAAACATTCAGATTTTCGCCGTTTCCGTGCAATAAAACCAGAGGCGGCGCTTCGTTTCGTCCACTTATCCGGCAAAAAATTCGCGCATCATCCAATTCGATGTATTCCGAACTGTCCACTTAAACATAAAGAAAATAAGGATTTTATATCATTCGACCTTAATAACTTCTGGCGAAGATCACTCTTTGCGACGAGGCTTTGCCCGTTACCATACATTTGCCTTGTTCCTTGTCCGAATCAAAAGGAATACAGCGTATTGTAGCTTTAGTTTCCTCTTTTATCAAAGTTTCGGTTTCGGCCGTACCATCCCAATGCGCCGAAATAAAACCGCCTTTTTCTATCTGCACTTTGAAATCGTCGTACGAATCTACTTTAAAAGTATTTTCTTCCCTGAATTTCAATGCTTTATTGTAGATATTTTTTTGGATCTCATTCAGCAAATCTTTCACACGAACAGCTATACCTTCCTGAGGTACAGTCTCTTTGGTGAGAGTATCGCGTCTTGCGATTTCCACCGTTCCGTTTTGCATGTCGCGTGGTCCGAAGGCCAGACGTAACGGCACTCCTTTAAGCTCATGTTCAGCGAATTTGAAGCCCGAACGCAGATTATCTCTGTCGTCGATTTTTACTTTGATTCCAGCGTCTTGCAATTCGTTTTTGATGCGATTGCAAGTTTCCATCAAGGTTTTCAGCTCCTCCTCTCCCTTGAAAAGCGGCACTATAACAAGGTGTAATGGAGCGACTTTCGGCGGTAAAATCAAGCCGTTATCATCGGAATGAGCCATTATCAGCGCTCCAATCAAGCGAGTGGACACTCCCCAGGAGGTTGCCCAGACGTAGTCTAAACTTCCATCTTTGCCGGCAAATTGCACATCGAAAGCCTTTGCAAAGTTTTGTCCCAGAAAATGGCTTGTGCCTGCTTGTAAGGCTTTTCCGTCCTGCATAAGGGCTTCGATGCAATAGGTATCCACCGCTCCGGCAAAGCGCTCGCTTGCCGTTTTCACTCCGGTAATCACCGGAATAGCAAGGTGATTCCGTGCAAAATCCTCATATACTCCGAGTATTTTTTCGGCTTCTTCGATTGCTTCTTGTTTTGTTGAATGGGCTGTGTGGCCTTCCTGCCACAAAAATTCTGCTGTCCGCAGAAAAAGTCTTGTGCGCATTTCCCAGCGTACTACGTTGGCCCACTGATTACAAAGCAGAGGAAGATCGCGATACGACTGTATCCAATTTTTATATGTGTTCCATATTATTGTTTCGGAGGTTGGACGGACAATCAACTCTTCTTCGAGTTTTGCATCGGGGTCAACTTCCACATTTTTACCGTCTTTGGTAGTACGCAGGCGATAGTGAGTTACCACTGCACATTCCTTCGCAAAGCCTTCAACGTGTTCGGCTTCGCGCGCCAAAAACGATTTCGGAATGAAAAGCGGAAAGTAAGCATTGACATGCCCTGTGTCTTTGAACATCTTGTCCAAAGCGGCTTGCATGTTTTCCCAAAGTGCATATCCATAAGGTTTTATAACCATACATCCGCGCACCGCAGAATTTTCGGCCAAGTCGGCCTTCGTTACCAAATTGTTGTACCAAAGCGAAAAATTCTCCGCTCTTGATGTTACTTCTTTTGCCATTTATTTCAGTACAATTATGCAGGAAAAGTTCGATTATACCTTATGTTTCAATCTTATACAGTATATACGTATGACTCGAACACTGCCTTGCGTTTCAAGCAGCAAAGGTAATAAAAAACAACGATGTCGCCATTTAGTAGCGACATCGTGAAAATCTGTGTTTTATGTGATTCTGTTTTACTCCATCGATTCAAGTATTTCTCTGAATTTTTCGGCATTTTGTTTATACTCTTCGCTGTCGTTACGGAAGCGGAAGTTAATGTCTTTCAGAGCTTGCACTACTGATTTTTCGGTGGAATTCAATTCGTAAGCCTTATTGAAATACGGCATGGCCGCTTTGAAATATTCGTTTGCTATTTTGTTTAAGCGCTCGTATTCTTCGTTTTTGCTTGGCGGAACTTTATTCGCCTGTTCGTTGTAATACACTCCCTCATTGAATGTTAGAGCGGCTGCGCTGTAATATCCCAGAAAATATTCCGGATCTATTTCGATACTTTTTTTGTAGCATTTTTCGGCGCTTTTGTAGTTGTCTTTGACCTCTTTATCGCCTGCTTCGTAAAGTTTTTCGTACAGATTTCCTTCGGCATAGAACAAGCTGGCATTTGTGGGCTGCGCTTCCTGCGCCTTGTTCAGCAGCGGCATGATTTCGCGCGGATCTTTGCCCGACGACATGTAGCTGTTGATGACTTCTATCATAATTTGCTGATTTTCCGGATTAACAGTCATTCCCTTTTGAAGGATTTCCGTAGCTTCGCTTTTCTTGTCCTGAGCGTTAAGTGCCTGAGCCAGCGTTCCAAAAGCATCACCATTGCCGGTGTAGTTTATTTCGATGGCTTTGCGAAGATACTTTTCAGCTTTTGGATAATCTTTCAATTCCATAGCAAAAAAACCGGCGTAATAGATTATCATCGAGTCTGTTTCTCCGACAAGCGGGTTCGACGAACATTCCATCGATAATTCAAATTCTGCCAATGCCTCTCTAATTCGTCCAAGCTGGAAATCGTTGGATCCCTGCGATTTCGACAAGATTGCCAAGTTCTTCAATCCTTCGATTATTTTCTTGGAGTTTTTCTTCTCCGGATCCAATTTTATTGCCTGCATATAAGCCTCATACGATGTTTTCAGCGGATCGGCGGCGGCATATTTGGTAATATCCCAGAAGGCTACTGCTTTATCCTCGTTGAAATAGATCTTTTTGTCGGGAAACACCGCTACATGATAGCGTTTTCCGTTCAGATCCTCGTCGGTTTCCTGTGTTGGTTTTCCCAAGCTCGAGGCAAGCAAAGTATATTCCATGTTGGACATTTCAGTCCACAGGCCTTTAGTGGGTTCGGCCGCTATATCGTAAAATAGCTGACCACGAGCAATCCAGGTTTTGGGATTTTCCTTCTTTTTTACATCGCCAATCTCTTTGTCGCTCGAAGCAAGTTTCTTGTCGAATCCTTGCGAAAACGCACTCACTGAGCAAAATAGTCCGAGTGCAAATAAAATTTTTTTCATAACATTAAATTTTGTTGTTGTTTGGATTACCATTATAATTTTTATTGCAAATTTACATCAAAAATCAAAATCGTCAAATTTTTTCGCGCCATACGGTTTATTCTGTCATTGTGTCATCAGAAGCGAGTTCGTCGTTTTCGTTTGATTTTTCCTCGCTTTTCGGTACGGACACCACAGCTGCAATCGAGTCTTTCACTCTCAGATTTATCAGTTTAACTCCTTGTGTAGCACGTCCCATGACTCGCAATCCCGAAACTGCTACCCGTATTGTGATGCCCGATTTGTTTATTATCATCAAATCGTTTTCGTCGCACACTTTTTTGATTGCGATCAGTTTTCCGGTTTTTTCCGTGATATTTATAGTTTTCACACCTTTGGCTCCGCGTTTTGTTATTCTGTAGTCGTCCAAATCGGAGCGTTTTCCGTAGCCGTTTTCCGACACCACCATTATGTGGGTGTTATCGTCGGCGCAAATCATTCCGATTATTTCGTCGGATTCTTCGATGCTCATTCCGCGTACGCCTGCTCCGGTACGTCCGATGGCTCGCACGTCCGATTCGTTGAAACGCATCGCTTTGCCTTCTCTTGCGGCCAGTATTATTTCGCTGTTGCCGTTGGTAAGGCAGGCTTCGAGCAGTTCGTCGTTTTCGCGTATGGTAATGGCGTTTACGCCTTTCGTTCTCGGGTTGGAATATTCGGCCAGACGAGTTTTCTTGATGGTGGCTCGTTTGGTGCACAGGACTATGTAATTATTGTTTATGTATTCTTCGTCGTTTAGGTTTCCGACGTTCAGATAAGCCATTACTTTGTCGCCCGGTTCTATGTTGATTACGTTTTGTATGGCTCGTCCTTTGGAGGCTTTCGCACCTTCGGGCACGTCGTAGACTTTCAGCCAGAAGCATCGTCCTTTTTGGGTGAAGAACAGCATGGTGCTGTGCATGTTGGCCACGTATATGTGTTCGATGAAATCTTCGTCGCGCGTGGTGCTGCCTTTGGAGCCTGTGCCTCCGCGACTTTGCAGACGATATTCGGCCAGCGGAGTGCGTTTGATGTAGCCCATATGCGATATTGTGATTACCACGTTTTCGTCGGCGTAGAAGTCTTCCGGATTAAATTCTTCGGCCGTAGGCACTATGCCTGTTCTACGTTCGTCGCCGAAGCGTGTTTTCACGTCGATGAGTTCGTTTTTGATTATTTGCATTTGTTTGGCTTCGTCGGCCAGTATGCTTTTCAATTCTTCTATCAGCGCCATCAGTTGTGCATGTTCGTCGCGTATTTTGTCGCGTTCGAGGCCTGTGAGTTGGCGCAATCGCATTTCGATGATTGCAGAGGATTGTATTTCGCTCAGTCCGAATTTTTCCATCAATCCGTTGCGAGCTTCGTCCGGTGTTTTGGATGCGCGTATCAGGGCTATCACTTCGTCCATCCGGTCAAGTGCGATCAACAAACCTTCAAGAATATGTACGCGTTTTTCGGCTTGCGCCAGTTCGAAGCGCGTACGTCGCATGATTACTTCGTGTCGATGGCGCACGAAATATTTTATGAGTTGTTTGAGGTTTAGCTGTCTCGGTCGGCCGTCGACCAGGGCGATGTTGTTTATTGCGAAGCTCGATTGGAGTTGCGTGTATTTGAACAAGTTGTTAAGCACTACGTTGGCTACGGCGTCGAGTTTTACTTTTACGACGATGCGCATACCTTGGCGGTCGCTTTCGTCGTTAACGTATGC
>JAITGD010000113.1 GCA_031280885.1 Prevotellaceae bacterium
GGGCAAACAATCCTGTAAATCCAGACTGATATTTTGGAGAATTTTGTCGCCCCATTTGCTTTCCGCGTTTAATTCTTCGATATCTCTACCGAGCGACCAATAAAAGCGAAGCATTTCGGCATTTACCCTCATCGAGGCTTTTAATTGATTGATTCTGAATCTTTCACTAAGTTGATAAATCCATTCTTTATATTCCTCGTCTATTTTTATCAATTTGCTCATAATTATTTATTTCTAAGGTCGATACGTCCTTTTATCCCGTGTCGGTAATCCACAACTCCTTTAATCATATAGCGAAGTTTTTTCCATTTATTTCGATGGTCATACAGTAATATTCTTTTAAATTGCCTTCTGAAATATTGAGAAAGCCACTTTGCATGTTCAGGATAAAGATCTCTGACATACAGAGTGTTTCGAGCTATATAATATCGACGAACAGGATTATGATCATCCACTACTTTTTTTATCCACAAAATTCGGATATTATACGAACCGTCGCCCAAACAATGATTCATAGAAACGGATGTAATTGTTATTAGTTTATAATACAGTCGGGTAGCCCTGAAACAAAACTCGTAGTCAACCATGTCGATAAACAAATCGTCGCAGAATGGTTTTATATGTTTATAGGCTGATAATGAGAGTAAATTGCCAGAAGTTATCAATTTTGTGGTTTCGATGTATTCTCTATGATCGATATTTTTTTCATTTTTTCTATTATTGGAATAATGTGGCATAGGAGCAAAAATAGCAACCTCATTAAAGTGTTGATATTTATTTGCTTTTGTTATCATCTCTGATAGATCTCCCTCACTGAACCATGAATCCTGATCCATTGTCAGTACCCATTCGGCGCCGCCTTCTATTGCACGCCTACATCCTTGATTAAGAGCTGTGGCAATTCCTTTGTTATCCATGTTTGGAATATAAATCACCGGTGTGGAAAATTCTTCGGAAAGCAAATGCGAATTGTCGGTTGATGAATTATCAATGATGATCAATCTATCGATTTCCGACATGTATGTTTTCATTTTGAGGACATTATCTGATGTCGGATTATACCATATCACTATTCCCCAAAGATTTTTTTTGATAATCATAGATATTCACAATGAACTTAAAATACTTTTAAATTTTTAAATGCTTTTCGCAAGAAATTTCTCCTGCGCAAAGCATGTATTTCATTTATATATTTGAAACGAAGATACATACGTTTTACTCTGTTGGTAAAAGTCGGATTAGTGTAATATAGTTTCATGTTTTCAAGATATTGACGACTTTCTGTTTCCATGTCGGGAAACAAGGATAACAAAGCTCCAAGCACTTTAACATAATCATATTCATACTGTTTATTGTCAAATCTTTTTACCTTTGTGCCGAGTCCTCCACATACATTGTGAGTATGTTGGCGGTACAATACTTTTGCCTCGGGCAAGGCTTTAAGATTCCCTTCCAATAAGGCAATACGGGTTATCCATCCATCATGGCTTATGTATTTTCGCAGGGGCAATGCCTTTTGCAACAATGCCTTGCGGAAGAGTGAAGCGTGTCCGCAAATAAAAAGTCCACTTTCATCATCCATCAAAAAAAGATTGCGTCCGCTTATAAATTTGCGATAATCGGACACTCTTTTATTCATAAAGTTACCATTCGCATCAATATACGCGCTATCGTGATATATCATCGTGGTATTGTCGTCGATATTGTCGAAAAGATATTTAATCTTGTCGGGTAGCCAAATATCGTCCTGATCGGCAAAGGCAATGAAATCGCCCTTGCAGTGCCGCAGAGCCGTTTCAAAGTTTTTCACCATACCTACTTTTTCAACATTCGGATATACGCTGATGTTCGGATATTTTTCGGCATATTCCTTGAGTATTTCCGGCGTGCTGTCGGTCGAGCAGTCGTCGGCTATGACGATTTCAAGATTGGGATAGGTTTGCCACAATATTGAGTTAAGTTGCTCTCTGATAAATTTTTCTCCGTTATAAGTGGCCATAGCCACCGAGATTAGTGTTTGACGCATAGTTTAAAAATCTGCAATAAAAAAATCGTCGCAAAATTACATGAAAATTTTGAGAATAACGAATAATGATTAATGATTAGTGATTAGTGATTAACGGGCTACGCAGGCGGATTTAACCGTGCAAAAAGACTGTCAAATCAACCTGCGTAGCTTTCTTAATTCTTAATTCTTAATCTACTCATGTCCATACTTTATTGAGTTAAGTTTTAGAAAGATAAACAGCAGCATAGTAAAGCACCAGAGCGACGAGCCGCCGGCGCTAATAAAGGGCAAAGGAATACCTATAACCGGAGCTAAACCTATGGTCATGGCTATATTGACGGCAAAATGGAAAAATATAATCGATGCTGTACAATATCCATAAATCTTTGTAAACTTGTCCTTTTGACGTTCCGAGAGCATGATTATCCTTATCAGCAGCACGGCAAATAGCAGTATCAGAATTAAACTTCCGACGAAGCCCCACTCCTCGCCTACGGTACAAAAGATGAAGTCGGTGCTTTGTTCCGGCACAAAATTTAGCTTCGTTTGCGTTCCTTGCAAGTAACCTTTTCCGCCGAATCCACCCGAACCTATCGCCACTTTTGCCTGATAGACATTGTATCCCGTGTTTTTGATATCCTCTTTGACGCCCAGCAGAACTTCGATACGGTCGCGATGATGAGGCTTCAGCACTTGTCCATAGATATATTCCACAGAATAAACCGTAACCGAAGAAAAAAACAAGAAAGCGATTATCGGTAAATGCATCTTCAGACGTTTGAAAAAAGCGTAAAGCAACCACAGTGCAAAAGCTCCAAGAGTAGCTATGCACAGTAGCTTATCGTAATCGGCCTCCGACTTGACGGCAACGTTGTAGGTAGCCAATCCGGAGAACAGCACCAGAGCTAAGACAGCCACCGGTAAAACCATCACATAATCATCGTTACGGAAGATAAACACTGCCAGCGAGAAAACCGAAAGCGCTATCATTATCCATATTGTATCGATCATCAGCGTAGCGATAAAAAGTAAAACAAGGAAGACTGCGCCCGTCAGAATCCAGCCCGACATACCTTCGCGATAAAGCATCAATATGAAGGCCGAAAAAACCAGAGCCGAACCCCAATCGCGCTGTAAAAGTATCAGCATCACCGGAAAAAGTATCAGCCCCAGAATCACGAGCCAGCTACGCAAGCTGTTCAATCGAAAATTGTACTCGCTCATAAAACGCGCCAGCGCCAACGAGCTTGCAAGTTTTGCAAGCTCCGACGGTTGAAAACGTACCGTCCCAAAGGCTAACCACGATTTAGAATTGTTTACCTCGACTCCCACGACCAGCACAACCATCAGTAGCAGAATCACCGAGCCGTAAACGTAATTCGCAAAAACCGAATAAAATTTGTAGCTGATAGCCATTATAGCGGTGGCCGACACAAAAGCTATGGCAATCCATATCAATTGAGCGCCATGCTTTTTAGTGAGGTCGAATATGGCAGCCGAATCGCTCTGAGTCGAATAGATATTCATCCAACCGAAAACCACCAAAGCAAGATAAATCAACAAAACCATCCAATCGGGTTGATTGATGGTTTGTTGCGAGCGGGATGCTAAACCGGCCGGAATCAAAGTAAATTAACGAATTGGTTACACAATTATTATCCTTCGAGAATCGTCCATTGACGCCGGATTTTTTCGGCAAGCTCCTCGAACTCTTCCTTGCTGAATTTCAACTTGGGCTTCATAAAATCGGCGTCGCTTTCCTTATCTATTGGTATCAGATGGATGTGTGTGTGCGGCACTTCCAGCCCCAGCGTTATTAACGCTATTCGCTTACAGGGAAGGGCGGCTTTGAGCGCCTTTGCAATTCTCTGTGCGAAAACGCTTAAATCTGCAAGCTCATCCGGAGCAAGGTCGAAAATATAATCGACCTCGCGCTTAGGGATGACCAAAGTATGCCCCGCGTTCACGGGATTGATGTCTAAGAAAGCGAAATGCTTGTCGTCCTCTGCAATTTTGTAGCAAGGAAGCTCGCCGGCAACTATTCTTGAAAAGATGGTAGGCATGTGCAAATCAGTATTTATCTGTTGATTTATTCCTTTATAGCCTTCACTCCGGGCAGATCGATACCTTCCATATATTCGAGCAGAGCGCCTCCGCCGGTCGAAACATAGCTAACCTTGTTGGCCAGGCCGAACTTGTTAATCGCTGCCACAGAGTCGCCTCCGCCAATGAGCGAATACGCTCCTTCGGTAGTTGCTTCGGCCACAATTTCGGCCACTGCCTTTGTGCCGCCTGCAAACTTATCAATTTCAAACACGCCCACAGGCCCGTTCCAGAGTATAGTTTTCGACTGTTTGATCACCTCGCGCCATTCTTCCGTCGTTTTGGGGCTGGCGTCGAGGCCTTCCCATCCATCGGGAATCTCGTAAATGTTGCAAAGTCGAGTATTGGCTTCGGCGCTGAAACCATCGGCAATAAGCACTTCCGAAGGCAGATACAGTTTAACTTTTCTGGCTTCGGCGGCAGCCATAATCTCGCGTGCAAGTTCCACATCTTCGCACAGCGAATTACCTATTTTTCCGCCTTTTGCCTTGATGAAAGTGAAGCTCATGCCTCCTCCCAGAATGAGATTGTCCACCTTATCGAGCAAACGCTTGATAATAGTAATCTTGCTTGATACTTTCGAGCCTCCGAGAATAGCCGTGAAGGGCCTTTCGGGAGCATCAAGAACCTTATCCACTGCGTTCAGTTCGCCCGTCATTATATATCCGAACATCTTGTCGTTTGGAAATTTAGCTGCAATTAAAGCTGTGGATGCGTGAGCGCGGTGCGCCGTTCCGAAAGCGTCGTTCACATAGCAGTTGGCATAGCTTGCTAACTTTTCGACGAATTGTTTCTGACTTGCTTTCAGTTCCGCCTTAGCTGCGTCCTTTACTTCCTGCGGACTGTCCTTCGGCAAACGCGGCTTACCTTCTTCTTCGGCATAAAAGCGTAGATTTTCGAGCAGAAGTATTTCTCCCGCTTTGAGATTTTTCGACATCTCGGCAGCTTCAGCGCCCATACAATCAGGTGCAAAAAGGACTTTCCGTCCGGCGAGTTTCTCTAACACAGGGATTATGTGCTTCAGCGAGAATTTGTTTTCGACCCCTTCGGGACGACCTAAATGCGACATAGCTACGATAGAACCGCCGCCATCAAGCACTTTTTTGATAGTAGGCACAGCGGCACGGATGCGAGTATCGTCCGTAACCTCCAAATTGCCCGACAAAGGCACATTAAAGTCAAAGCGTATAATGGCACGCTTGCCTTTGAAATCATAAGTATTAATCGATTGCATAAATAATGTATTATTAGGTATTACTTTTATTTTTCGACCCGCAAAAGTAATGCTTTTTTTGGATTATGAATTATGAATTATGAATTCATAATTCATAATTATTTCTTCGCCTGCTTTCAGAGGGATTTCGGCTGTTTCATCGACAATTGTCGGATGAATGGTTTTGCCGGATTTAGTAAAGCGCGTCATTCTCGGAATTTTTATTCTGAAAACATTATCAACACTTGCTCGCAGGCTGGCCGACACAAGTTTTCCGCCTTCCCACGAGGCTGATACTTCGCCGCCTCCGCGAACTCTCATCCCGCTAAAACTGCCTTTGGATATTACCGTCGGAAGGGCGGGAAGAAACTCAATCGCTCCGCTGTAACTTTGCACAAACATCTCGGCTATGCCGGAACATCCGCCGAAATTTCCATCGATTTGAAAAGGCGGATGAGCGCAGAATAGATTCGGATATGTGCCGCCTCCGTCGGAATAGTCCATACCGCTGTTAGTCGTTGGATTCAGCAGATTGCACAGAAGTTTGAAGGCGCGATTTCCATCGCCGAGTCGCGCCCAGAAATTTATTTTCCAGGCACGCGACCAGCCCGTACCTCCGTCTCCGCGCACTTCGAGAGTTTTGCGGGCAGCTTCGAGCAGATGTGGCTCTACGATTTGATTTCCCGGATATAAACCATACAGATGCGATACATGCCGATGGTGCGGGTCGGTTTCCTCGTACTCTTCGAGCCATTCCATCAATCGCCCGTCGCTACCGATTCTGTTAGGCGGAAGTTTGCCGGCGGCCTCTCTGAGTTTTTTGCGCAAGTCGGCGTCGATATTGAGAATCTCGCTTGCCGAGGCTACATTACCGAAAAGTTCGCGAATCAACTGATTATCCATAGTCGAACCCATGCAAACGGAGGCCGATTTGCCGGAACCGGGCATACGGAAAGAATTTTCGGGCGAGCTTGTCGGAGCGGTTACTAACCAGCCGTTTTTTGGTTCGGTAACAAGAATATCAAGAAAAAACACCGCCGCGCCTTTCAGCACCGGATATATTTCTTCCAGATAGCGACGGCTGCGTCCGAAGTCATAATGATCCCAAAGATGCGCGCAGAGCCAGGCGCCGCCCGTGTTAGTTGCGCCCCACGAGGGATGCTCGCCCGGCGAAGTAAATCCCCACGGATTAGTCATCATGTGAGCCACCCATCCATTGGCCTTGTAGAAAGTTTTTGCCGTGCGGCTTCCCGGATTCACTAAGCTTGCGGTCAGCTGAATCAGCGGTTGTGCAAGTTCGGCAAGATTGGTCGTTTCCACCGGCCAATGATTCATTTGTGCATTTATGTTGAGGTGATAATCGCCGTTCCAGGGCGTATTGATGGTGTTTGTCCATAAACCTTGCAGATTTGGAGGCAAAACGCCTGCGCGAGCGCTCGAAATAAACAGATAACGTCCGAATTGAAAATACAGCTCCACAAGTCCATTGTCGGCATGGTCGGCGGCGAAGGCTTGCAGACGGCGGTCGGTCGGAAGGGAATCTCTGCCGGCAGCGCGAGGTTCGAGATGAAGACTCATCCGGTCGAAATATTTCTTATACGCTTTTATGTGCGACGATTTAATTGCTGCGTAAGATGCACCTAAGGCCGCGCGAAGCAGCGACAGGCATCGGTCGTCGAACTTCGGATAGAGATAATCCGTAGTGGAGGAAATAAAAATAATCGCCTCCTTTGCTCCGCTTATTTCTAAACGCTGATTTTTTCCGACGACCTTGCCGCCGGCCTGCTTGACGCTTACGCGGGTGGCGTATTTCATTCCTTTGCCGTCGGAGCCGTTGTCTAATTGACCGCGCATCAGAAGAGATTCGCCTTCGACGCTTGTTTCAAAAGCCTGCGGACGGTCAAGCCCGATGACGAAATTCAAGGCTTCGCTTCCCGATGATTTCAGCTTGACAACAAGCACATCATAGCCAAAAGCGGCAAAATATTCCCGCGTATATTCCGTGTTGCCAATGCGAAAGCTGGTAAGCGCCGTAGCCTCGTCGATAGATAATTTCCGTCGATAGTCTTCGACTGCGCTCTGCGAGGGATATTTGTAATCGATTCGCAGATTTCCCAGAATCTCGAACCGTCCGAAGGCCTGTCCGCTCGATCCCGGCCCTTTACACACAAAAGTTGTGTACATCAGTTCCTGCGCCTCGTCGTTCCGACCCTCGTAAAGCAGCTGACGGATGCGGTCGAGATGTTTCAAGGCTTCGGGATTGTCGGCCTCCTGCACCCCGCCCGACCAGAGCGTTATGTCGTTTAACACTATCGTCTCGCTGACAATTCCTCCATCGGGAGTCATTCCAAGACGGCCATTGCCCAGCGGAAGCGTTTCTTCCCACTGACGCGCCGGACGGTCGAACCAGAGCGATAGCTCCGATTGCGCTTTTGATGATAAAGTGGCAGCGAAAATTGCTGCAGTAAATAAAAAATGTTTCATTTTAAAAATGGATTAAAGATTTCAAGAACCAAGACGCTGCGCAGTCAATTAAGAATTAAAAATTAAGAATTAAGAGAGCTGCGCAGTCAAGCAGAAAGCGTGTTCTATGCTGCTTTCTGCTTTCTGCTTTCTGCTTTCTGCTTTCTGCTTTCACATTCCGTCCCTAACGGGACGGCGCTTGCGAGCGTGGGCTTACGTTTTCTACCAACATTCCGTCCCTAACGGGACGGCATTTGTCATCAAAAACGATCTCCGACCTTTTTCAAAAACGCTCTCTGACCTTTTTAAAAACGCTCTCTGACCTTTTTAAAATCGCTCTCCGACCTTTTCAAAAAAGGTCTCTGATCTTTTCAAAAAAGGTCTCTGATCTTTTTAAAAAAGGTCTCTGCGAATGATTCAGGATTGTAAGAACCAAGAGCCAGGACTGCTGCGCAGGCTTCAGTAGAGACGGGGCGCGCCCCGTCTCTACCAGGCCAGAAAAAATCTGCGTGCATCCGTAAAATCTGCGTCATCCGCGTGCTAAAAGACTATCAAACCAGCCTGCGTAGCCAATTCATAATTCATAATTCATAATTCATAATTCATTAATCATTGTTTCCTATCACGACGACTTCGCGAATAGGCGTATGCGGCTCGCGATAACTTTCGGTGATTTCCAAACGTATTTCAGCGGCTCGGATAAACGTATCGAATGTAAGTGTGAGAAGCGCCGTATCCGAAGATGACGGATACGAGAGTTCGCCGCGTTCTATCCATGAGCCTCCGCCTGTTCGGGTTTTTATGACGACTTTCTTCAAGTCTCCGCCGCGTCGCTTCACGGATATGGCTTTGACATTTTTTTCTCCTTTCATGTCGATCTCAAGCCAGTGAGGTAAGCCTGCGCCGTAGTCGTTATGCCAATGTGTGTTATCGTCTTCGTTGAACAAAGAGTTCACTCCTCCGCCGTCGCCGTCGTTCGAGTCGGAGGCTGTAGCAGTCCATCCTGCACGATTCAGACGGAAAAATTCGGGAAATTTCATCTCCGCAGTGTCCGAATTAAGCTCGTCGAGAGCTTGCGGTTCGGGAAGATACCAGCTTACGACGGATAAGTCGCCTCCTAATTTGCCGTTGTTTATTGTCGTAGTGTTTTCGTTCGACGGGACGTTGATTTCGGCGGCGGTTCCGGCAGCGGTTTCGTATCGAAGCGTGGAGCGCTGTTCGTTGTCGGAGGGCAAATGCCATTCGATTTCGATACGGTCGTAGAAAGCGGTAAGGTTTTTCACTCTTCGCGTTTGCAGTTTTGCGCGATACACTTCGCCATACGAAGCTCCGTAAGCAGTTTCGCGAATCGAGCGGTATCCCAAACCGAGGTGGCAAACTTCGAAGGTGTAGTATCCTTCCGGAATCTCGATGATGTGATTAAGGTATCCGTCGGCGTCGATATTGCTGCGGTTTACGGGGACAATTATGCTGTCGCTACGTTCGTTCCAGACTACTTTGAGGGTTTCTATTCGCGGGTCGTCATTGATTTGCCATTTTATCTGTACGCGCTCTTTTCCGCCGAATATTTTTATCGAATCGGCTTTGCCTATGTAATTCGTTTCGCCACGGTCGAGATATTCTTGGATGTTATCGTTCATCCCTCCGCAGGAAATCAGCAGGAGGGAGACAAAAGCTTGTGTTATTATATTTTTTATTGACATTGTTTTATGTTTTAAATTGTGTTATTGAAACTTTTTTCCCCAGAAGCTCACTTCGGCTATATGTATCATATCGCCTCCGCTCCAGTTTGATTCTATGTAAAATCGGATGTAGCGTACAGGCGGCAAATTTGAGTCGAACTCAAATTCAAATCCGCGATTGGCATAGTCTCTGTCCTCCTGAGTAACAAAGGGATTATCGTCGCCGGATGGTTTGAACGAATAGCAGTCCATCAAAAAAGTCCAGTCATTTTTGAAACCTTCGCCTTCCCAATAATCATTGGGTTTATCGCCGGCTAAGGACACTGTGCCGTATAGCTTCCATTTGCGTGGATTGTGATGCCCGTATGACCAGTCTCCAAGTCTGTGCCAAAGTGTGTATCTGCTCAGCACGACCGTGTCGCCGAGATCCAAAGTAAAGAGCATGGGCGTACGTCCGACTCCGGTATGAGCGCCCGGCTCGCCTGTTGATTCGTCGTACATTGCCGACCATTGCCATCCCCATCCAAATTCGGTGGTGTTATCGCCCGGCAGGCCGCGCATTGACCATTTACTTTTGTCGAATTTTATTTCGTACAGCGGGGAGAACAATCCTTGCAGCGTGTCGGAATAATTATCCCATTTGTCGCGGATAAAGCCTCCGAAAAGTCTTTTTGTGGTGTCGAAGCCGCGCAGATTGAAGCGTCCTTCGGCAGAATTGCTATAAACTATGTCTGCCACATAAATGTCGCCGAGCGAATCGGCGGCTATCAGATAGATAACTACGTCTGTTTTGTTTGGATTTTCCCAGACTATCTGCACTCCGCCGAATCCGGGAGTCATATTCATCGACTCGAAGATGGTCTGAACCGGCGGGGTGTCGGGATGAAAACGTATTTCTGTCGGCGTGGAATGATTTCCGCTTCTATCGACGCAGTAGAGTTGCGCTGTTTGTTCTTCGGTGTTGCCGAAGCCTTCGATTTCTAACTTTCGATTGTAGATGCTCGACATGGTTTTTTTCTCCACTCCGTTGATGTAATAAACGGCCTTAACGTAGAGCAGGTCGTCGTCGTCGGGTAGTTCGTAGTTGATGATTGCTCCGCCGGGGGCGCTTTCGGCGCGCCAGCTGATTATGCTCCCCGGAGGAACGCCGTCGGTAGCTGTTTGCCCGATGGGTTCTTCTTTGCATGAGGCAAAAATGTATGCCGCAAAGATTGCGCATATTAATATATGCTTCATTATTTCTATGTTTTTCATTATTTCTATGTTTTACTGTTGATTTTTCATTTGTCAGTATGAATCCCATCCCGGATTCTGTATCAGATTTGAGTTTCTGTCTAAGATTTCAAGTTTTATTGGCGCCAGATAATCGCGTTTCAAAAAACTTGGGGCGAATATAGTAAGCACCTTGTAATAGTCCTCGTTATTTTCGCCGCGTATGTTCCATCCTTTAACCGGACGGTTCATAAAATCTTCGGCTTCGTGCCAGCGCAGCATATCCCAGTAAGCCGGACCTTCAAAGGCAAATTCGTTGTAGCGTTCACGGTGGATGATTCTTCGCACACCGCTCTGCGTTTCTACCGTTTCGGGTTTCGTGGAATAGTTTATCCACGAGTACACAACGTCATCTAATTGTGCGCGACGACGGACTTCGTCTATCCAGTAGAAGACTTCGCTGTCGGGCGTGTTCTTGACCTCATTCAGCGCTTCGGCGTACATCAAGTACAGATCTGCCAGGCGGATATACGGAAAAGTATATCGATATGTCGAAAAACCCATATCGCTTACCGAGGTTTCGATGCTGACTAATTTTTTTGGAAGATAGCCTGTAATCGAGTATTTTTCGGCTGCAATCATTCCTCCTGCGCCGCCTTTTTTCATCTGTACGTATGCGGCAACGTCCTGGTCCTTGTAACCGTTTCCGTAAAGTACCGAGCCATCGAAGCAGAGCGAGGAATAGAATCGCATTTCGCGGTCGAAATTAAGTCGAGCAGTTGTGTATCCGTCGGTCATTAAATGTTGGTACTCGCCTCCCGATACCTGACGGGTCAGATAGCGATTTTCATAATCGTAAAACTTGTCCTCTTCAATCGGCACGCCGCGTTTTGAATAGAATCGTTCGACCACTTCCAGAGCAGGAGACATCATTGAGATGACACTGCTTCCGAGCTGGTTGTTATTTGTTCTCACAGCTGAAATGGCCTGGATTCCAAAGTTGTCTTTTGTCGAACCCCAGATTATTTCCTTGTTCCAGCGCTGGGTAACTGCTCCGCGAAGGTTCATCTTTGCTTTGGTGTTATTACTCAGCGAAACGTCGCCGGTGTGATAATACAGCGTATGTCCGGCCAAGTGAGCGCTTTTGATGGCAGTGTCGAGCGCTGCGGCGGCTTTTGTCCATTTACTTCTGTCCTCGTCGCGCGGGAAGAGATATTTACCTCGATTATCCTTTATGTTGGCGTAGTATGGATTTCCGTTGAAAATAGGGCTTGCCATCAGCACAAGCGTTTTAGCTTTCAGGGCAAGAGCAATCGGTCGCGTTATTCGTCCCAGCTCG
Organism: Prevotellaceae bacterium; assembly: GCA_031280885.1. Classification (GTDB taxonomy): domain Bacteria; phylum Bacteroidota; class Bacteroidia; order Bacteroidales; family UBA932; genus JAIRLF01. Next base: position 12,021 of record JAITGD010000113.1, read on the forward strand.
TTTGTTTGATTTTGAATGGTGAGAGGAAGATCCGGCGCGGCTTCGTCTAAAAGTTCAACTATATACTGCGCCACTTCTTCTACCGGTTCGCGATATACTTTCACTTCTTCCGGCGTGGCCGAAACGGGGATATTTTCGCGGATTATCGGCACAGGTCCGTACATGCGAAGGAGATAAAAATGATAATAGGCTTTAAGAAATTTCACTTCGGCCACCCATCTTTTTTTCTCGTATTCTTCAAGATCGACAGGGCGATCGACATTGTCTAAAAAGATATTACAGTCGCGCAGGGCAACGAAAAGATTTACTCCTCCGTTGCTTCCGTTCCAGTAATCCAGAGCCGGATTTGCAGCGCTGTGGCGTCCGCGTGCTATATTCCATGCCGGCGGATTGGTTCCTCCCACGAAATCGAGTCCCTGGGTGGTGAACCAACATTCGCGACTTGACATCAGAGCCGGATTTCCGTTAAAATCTGCCGGATTCGGCAAATACGAGTAGCAGGTAAAGAGCATTGTCTCGGTAGTGAGACGGCTGCGAAAAACATGGTCGATGGTTGGTATTTCGTCGGGAATGACGTCAAGAAAATTATTGCACGACAAGGTTATGGATGCATATACAAATAGAAGTATCAGTTTTGATTTCATCTTTAATACGGTTTAAAAATTGACATTGATTCCTAAATTAAAAACTCTCTGTACGGGATAGCCGAGACCATCGCCGGCCATTTCCGGATCCCAGAGTTTGAATTTGCTAAAAGTAAGCAGATTGTTTCCGCTAACGTAGATCCTGACAGCCGACATGCGCACTCTTTTGGTAAGATCTTTTGGTAGCGTGTATCCGATTTCGGCGGTTTTCAGACGCATAAAAGCTCCGTCGCGCATGAACCAGGTGTTACGCTGAGTGTTATTATCGAGCTGATGGTCGGTAAGTCGTGGCCAGAAAGCGTGCGGGTCGCGATTATCTTCCGACCAGTGGCTATCGGCAATTACTTGCAGCAGCGCGTTCTGCGAACGCGATCCTCCGTCGGTGTCAAGGAAGGGAGACACGATGTTGGAATCGATCCAGAAAGAAGATCTTGCCGAACCCTGAAAGAAAGCCGAAAAATCGAAACCTTTATATCCGACAGAAAAGCCGAATCCGTACATGATTTCTGGGAAATTAGGGTAGCCTATCGGCACTTGATCGCGGTGATCTATCATATCGTCGCCGTTGATGTCCTTATATTTGATGTCGCCGGCGGCATATTCTCCATACTGTTGCACGGGAGAGTTTCGCACGTCGGCCTCGTCCACAAAAAGCCTCTCGGCAATCAGCCCGTATTCCTGACGAACGTTCTGTCCGATACGACTACGCTGGGGCGAATCAAGATAAGCCGGCTCTTCATATATCACATACCTGCTTTTAGCGTAAGTAAAGCTGCCGCGAGCCGAAACCCATAATCCGGAAGCAAAAGCCTGCTGGTAGTCAATCGAAGCGTCGAAGCCCGATCCGAAACTTTCGCCGATGTTGGAGTGCGGCCAGCTCTGCAAACCCATGGTAACGGGTACAGTTTCGCGTTTTTGAAGTATTCCTTTGCGAGTTTCGCGAAAATAGTCGGCCATGATTTCAATCTTGTCAAAAAGGCCAATTTCTATTCCGTAATTTTGTTTGTATGCTTTTTCCCAGGTGATTTCCGGGTCGGCGTAGCGCGAAATACTGACTCCATTTCGGCTGTATTGGAAGTTCGTGCCGAAACTCATTCCTCTTCCACTGTCGCTCAGGTTTACCTGCGACAGAAAAAAGAAACGGTCTTCTTCTGCCCCGATAGCGTCGTTTCCCACTAAACCGTAGGTAGCTTTGAATTTTACCTTCGATACGATTTTTTTCAGCGGTTCCCAGAAGCCTTCGTTCGATATGATATAACCGGCTCCTATCGACGGGAAGAATCCGAAACGCTCGTTCCGCGCAAATCTTTCCGAGCCGTTGTATCCGAAGTTACCTTCGACGAAATATCTGTCCTTGTAGCCGTAAGTCAGACGGCCGGCAAGTCCGATATTTCTGTACGGCAGCGAAAGCTGGAGGTTTCCCGTGTTCGCTTTCAGTTCATCGCGTCCGGTGATTACAAAAAGTCCGCTAACGGTGTGTCGCTCGGCGAAAGTTCGCCCGTACTGCACAGCGGCTTCGTAGTACATAGTGCTGTAAACGTCCTTACCTCCTTCGGATGTTTCGAGCGATTCTCTTGCGCCCTTTGTTTCGTCGTTAAGAGCCGTCAATCTGTACGTGTCGGTATATTTATCATAGCTGCCTACTTTATAATAAAAGGGGCTGTATTGCCGCTTTACATCGAAGTACGAATATCGAGTTGTGTTGAAAAGCGCCCTGACCGAAAGGCCTTTTGTAATAAAATTCAAATCCTGTTTTATCTCCAACTGCGCAAGCACAAGAGTTTTGCTGTAATTCTTATAACCCTTCACCATTTCGGCATAAGGATTAATCCAGCCTCCGTCGGCGTTGCCGAAAAGTATATGCTTTACAAATTTATTTCTCTCGTCGGGAGGAAAATAAGCAGGAAACAAAACAGGATTCGTGCGCATAACAGAATAGTACAAGTCCCTTCCTCCTTCGAGCGGGCCGGTGTAATTGTCGAAAGTTCCATGCAGGCGAACTATCATCTCGGTCGATTTCGTCATATTGATGTTGATATTCGAGCGCAGCAGGTATTGTTTCAAATCTATGTTACTGTTGAAATTATTTCTCTTATCGACATTCAATAATCCGTTATCCTGATTTAACGAAGCTGCGATGTAGTATCGAGCAGCCTTCCCGCCTCCGCTGACATTGATGTTCAGACGTTGGTTCGAGGTGAAATCCTTAAAAAGAAGCTTGTTCCAGTCTGTAACCGGATAAACATACGGATTGCCCTTGCCGGTATTTGCTATTTTTTCGTTGCTGTATGGAATTATTCCCAGTGGATCTCTTGTACGCACAGCCTCGTTTCCCAGCAGCATGTAGGTTATGGGGTCGGCAAGCTCCAACTTTCTGACCGGAGCAGAGAAAGAGTTTTCAAATCTGACAGATAGTTTGACTTGTCCCTCCTCTCCTTCTTTTGTGGTTACGAGAATCACTCCGTTTGCTCCTCTTGCACCGTAAAGCGCCGTGGCGTTAGCGTCCTTCATCACCGAAAAGCTGGCGATATCGTCGGTATTGAGTTTTGCCAGGTCGTCGGTCGAAAGTTCCACACCGTCAATCAGAATCAGCGGGTTCTTTTTGCCGTTTCCGAAAGTTGTTACTCCGCGTATAAAAAAGTCGGCGTTATCGCGCCCCGGCTCGCCGCTGCGCTGATACGAGATTATGCCCGACATCCGACCGGCCAAAGCGGTAGTTAGATTGCTGCTTGGCACTTTCAGTTCTGAGGGTTTGATAGTTGTAACGGCGGCCACCACGCTTTCGCGTTTCTGACGGCCAAAGGCAACCACCACTGCTTCGCCGAGTTCCGAAATTACTTCTTCCATCACGATGGCGATAATTCGGCGATTGCCCACTTTCACATTCAAGGGCTTGTATCCCACAAAACTGAATTGCAGGACGGAGGTGTCGCTGGGTACAGTTACCGCAAATTCGCCGTTTTCGTCGGTCGAAGTTCCCACAGAACTTCCGCTCACCATCACGCTGACAAAAGGTAGCGGATTTCCCGAATAGTCCGACACGGTGCCGGTAACTTTGAAGGCTGCCGATTTTGCTGGCTGCGACCGTCCATTTTTCGAGCTTGTTTGGATGATGATTTGTTTGTCGCGGATTTTGTACGTCGTCTCTGAGCCTTTAAATACAGCGTCTAAGAGAACCGACAGTTCCACATCTTTTACCTTGATGCTTACTTTGCGGCTGAGGTCAATCTCGTCGGTATAAAAAAACGAGAAGCCGCTTTGCGTTTCTATACTGCTGATTACAGATTCAAGAGAAACGTTTTTCTCATCGAAGGTAAACTTTTTGCTTTGCGAATATAATTCGCTCGGCACGAAGGCTAAAGCGCTTGTGAGCGCAAAGACACAGAGCGTTTTGACGGCTCGCGAAATTCTCCGCACTCGTTGTTTTGAGGGTATCCCTCCATACTTGTTAAATAATTCCATAAATTTGTCCGGTTTTTTAGTTGTAAAAATTTTATTAATTAATTTATTTAAAAAACTTTGGCAGGGAAATGTTTGCAGCATTTCTCTGCTTTTTTACTTTATAAAGACTGTATCTGTTTTCATATCATATTCAAATAAAAGTCCTTCTACCATCACTTTCAGGATGCTTATCGGCGTATCGTCCAAGCTGAAAGTGCCGGTGATTCTTCTCTTGTCGGTAAGCATAGAGCCTTCGACGACAAATTTTATTCCGAAAGCCCGTTCCATCCGCTTGAACGCTTCCTCGACGGTGCTTTGCCTGAACAGCAGTTTGCCGTCCTTCCATGCGATATACTGTTCGCAGTTTACTTCGTTGATTACAGCGCTTTGGTTCTCCATATCAAAAGATAATTGCTGACCTGCGCGAAGTGTCGGCCCTTGAATGTCCGATTGATTTTTGTTGAATTTCACCGAGCCTTCCACCAGAGTAGTTACTATTTCCTGCTCGTCGGGATACGCTCTGAGATTGAATTTTGTGCCAAGTACCCGCACGCTGCTCCGGCAAACATTAACTGTGAATGGACGCTCGGCGTCGTGCCGCACTTCAAAATACGCTTCTCCGATGAGTGTGATTTCGCGGGTTTTGCTTCCGAAATCATCCGTATAACTCAGTTGGCTGCCGACATTCAGCCATACCGAACTTCCATCGGGCAAGGTAAACTGCTGACGTCCATTCGAGGCTACAAGTTCGTGAGTCGCCGTTGTTTTGCTTTCCGTCTGATGCCGAATATTCCTATAACTCACCGTCAGCAGCAGAGCCAGAGTAGCCGCCACAGCAGCGTATTTCCACAAGAGCAAGCGCGGTTTTTTCTTTTCCGACGATTGCTGAATCCTTTCCCAGAGGCGACGAAATGAGTTTTCGGCGGAATATTTCGCCGAAGGGCCTTTGGTGCGGTATCTTATTCTGTCCAAAAGTTCTGACTCCTCTGTCGAAGCCTTGTTGTCTTCAAATTTTTTATCCTTAACGTCGTTCATAAAATCACGTCTATATCTATAAAGACCGACAAAAATGAAAAATCACCTAAAAAGGGTTCAAAAAAAGTGTAACTTTGCACGAGTTTATTAACACGAAATAATGACAGATTTTATAGACGATTACAATTTAAACGGCTTACTGATTGGAGTATTGACTTTCCTGATTATCGGATTATTTCATCCTCTGGTAATAAAGGCTGAGTATCATTTAGGTGTAAAATCGTGGTGGATTTTTCTCTGTTTTGGTCTTATCAGCGTCTTTGCTTCGGTGTTAGTTAGGAATTTGCTGGCGTCCATACTGTTGGGCGTTGTAGCTTTTTCTTCGTTTTGGAGTATTCTTGAAGTTTTTCAGCAGGAAAAAAGAGTGAAAAAAGGTTGGTTTCCAAAGAATCCAAAGAAACATAAACGTCAATAAAACAAAAGAATAAAGAGATGAACATACAAAAAATTTTCACAACAGCGCTTTGTGGCACATCCACTTGTTTGTGCTTCGGACAAGATGCGCAATCGACTGAGCGGCCGAATATTATCTACATCATGGCCGACGATCTGGGATATGGCGATTTGGGCTGTTACGGTCAATCATTGATCAAAACCCCCAATATCGACCGTCTATCGAGTGAAGGCATGAGATTTACACAGTTTTATGCCGGATGTACGGTAAGCGCTCCGTCCCGCTCGTCGCTGGTTACAGGTTTGCACACAGGACACACGCCGATTCGCGGGAACAAAGATTTTCAAGGAGGCGACTATCCTCAGCCGGAAAATACCTATACCATAGGCAAAATGCTGCAAGCCGGCGGATATGCTACCGGATGTTTCGGCAAATGGGGACTGGGAGCGCCTCATACCGAAGGAGCGCCTCATAAACAAGGCTTTGACCGTTTCTTTGGATACAACAGTCAGGGGCTGGCACACCATTATTATCCTTATTATCTGTGGAATAATCAGGATACGCTTTGCTTGTCGGAAAACAAAGGCTTCAAAAAAGGCGTTTACGCGCCGGACACGATTCAGGCCGAAGCCATTCGCTTTATTCGCAACCATAAAGATCGACCGTTTTTTGCTTACCTCACTTACGTCATTCCTCACGCCGAGCTGGTTAATCCCGACGACAGCCTTGCCGCTATGTACAAGGGAAAGTTTCCGGAAACGCCTTACAAAGGAGTGGACGATGGCGACATGTATCGAAAAGGCCCGTATGAAAGTTCACAACAGCCGAAAGCCGATTTTGCCGCCATGGTTGCCCGTCTGGACGCCTATGTGGGCGATATTTACAAGCTGTTGAAAGAGTTGAAATTAGACAAAAATACGATCATCGTCTTCACCAGCGACAACGGCCCGCATGTGGAAGGCGGCGCCGATCCGCATTTCTTTAAGAGTTACGGAGCTTTGCGCGGCGTGAAACGCGATCTCTACGAAGGCGGAATCCGCGTGCCTTTCGTTGTATGGTATCCGAAAAATGTAAAAGCCGGAACGGAAAGTCATCATGTAGCCACATTCTGGGACGTGATGCCAACTTTGGCAGCGCTGACCGGCACACAAGCGGCCGAAAATACCGACGGAATATCCTTCCTCCCTACGCTGACCGGACAGGGTAATCAAGTGCAACACAAATATTTGTACTGGGAATTTCACGAGCAAGGCGGGAAAGCGGCTGTAAGAAAAGGCGATTGGAAAGCCATTCTGTTCGACGCCGGCAATGCGGAAAAAAGACGTATGGAACTCTACGAGCTTTCAAACGACCTGCACGAAGACCATAATGTAGCGCAACAGCATCCACAAATTGCTGCCGAAATGCTGCAATTAATGAAAGAAGCGCATGTCGATTCCGAAGCTTTTCCGTTCATAAAGACCTCATTATTTGAACTTGGGAAATAAATATATCGCAGAACATCAATTCAATATTTATTTGAATTTTGATTCGGATGTTTTGTGAACGATATTTTTTGTACTTTTGCACGCCGATTTTAAATGGGATGGACGAGCGTCGAAATCATATATTGTTGCCTGTCGGCGACTTGGAAAACGGGAAACATGAGTTTGATTTCCGCTTGGAATCGGATTTTTTCGCTCAGATAGACGATTATGAGGTTCACGGCGGAGATGTTTCGGTTGAAATCGACCTTGAAAAATCGGACGGTTATTTGAATGTAGAAATCCGTTTCGACGGCAATTTGAAAGTCGATTGCGACCGCTGTTTAGAGGAAATGTCAGTTGAAATTGAGGGAGAAGACTCGCTGACGGTACGTTTTGTCGAAGCTCATCCCGAAGACGACAACGAAGATGTAATGTATCTGAAATCGGGCGAAGATACGCTCGATCTCACCGATTACATCTACGAAGGAATATATCTGGCTTTGCCGATGCGACGCATACATCCCGACGAAACGGGAAGCAATGCCTGTAATCCGGAGATGTTGAAATATTTAAGCTCCGAAAAACAGGAAAGCGTTTCGCCTTTCGACATATTAAAGAGATACAAAATAAAATAAATTATTAATTTTTAACATAATATAACAATGGCACATCCTAAACACAGGATTTCGAGACAGAGAAAAAACAAGCGCAGGACGCATCACAAGGCTGAAGTTCCTACGCTTTCGACTTGTTCAAACTGTGGTTCAGCAGTTCTTTATCACAGAGTTTGTCCCGAATGTGGATATTATCGCGGACGTTTGATTATCGACAACCAGACAGTCGAGGCCTAACAGCCGATTCCAAGCGAACAAGTTGAGCGTAAACGAAATACCGCTCGACCTTTTGCAATTTTGTTTCAGGTTTAACAAACAATAAAGGAATCGAATGAAAATAGGACTTGACACAATGGGCGGAGATTTCGCCCCTGAGAACGAGGTTCTTGGAGCTATCGAAGCATTTTCGCTTCTCAAAAACGATTCTCGGATAGTTCTGTTCGGCGATAAAACCAGAATAGAAGAAGTGTGCGAAAAAGTCGGTTTCGACCCCGCAAACTTTGAAATAGTGCATACTACCGAAATTATTGGTATGCACGACAATCCGGCTAAAGCCTTCGTACAAAAACCCGATTCCAGCATGGCGATGGGTTTCAGAGCGCTTGCCTCGCGTCAAATCGACGGATTCGCAAGCCCTGGCAACACCGGCGCAATGATGGTGGGGGTGATGTACACCGTCAAACCAATCGAAGGAATTGCTCGTCCGTGTATATCAAGCACATATCCCTTAGTAAATGGTAAAACGGGACTTCTGTTAGACGTGGGTCTCAATGCCGACTGCAAGCCCGAAAACTTGTATCAAAATGCAATGCTCGGAGCGCTGTACGCAAAATGGGCTATGGGGCTGGAAAATCCGCGAGTAGGGCTGATGAACATCGGCGAAGAAGCCGCAAAGGGAAATCTGCTTGTAAAAGCAGCCTACGATTTGATGAAAGATTCTAAGGATTTTACCTTTGCAGGAAATATCGAAGGATACGACTTTATGACCGGCAAAAAAGCTGATGTAGTTGTATGCGATGGATTTGTGGGAAATATAATACTGAAACTCGCCGAAAGTTTCTATCGCATTGCAGGAAGTTTGGGCATAGACAAAGAGTTCTTCAACAGGCTCAACTACGAAACCTACGGAGGCACTCCCGTTCTGGGAGTCAACGCTCCGGTGATAATCGGTCATGGAGGTTCGTCGCCCAAAGCCATCAAAAACATGGTATTGCTCACCGAAAATGTCATCAATGCACAATTAGTGAAGCGAGTGAAGGACGCCCTGTCAGAAAATAATTATTAACGAAGACATCTTATTTGATGAATAAAAAAGTAAAAGCCGCCATTACAGGAGTTGCTGGATATGTACCCGACTATGTGCTTACAAATGAAGAACTAAGCCAAATGGTCGATACTACCGACGAATGGATTATGACCCGAATCGGAATACGTGAACGACGTATTCTGAAAGAAGAAGGTAAAGCAACTTCGGATATGGCGGCCAAGGCTGTGAAAAGATTGCTCAAAAAAACCGGTACCCGAGCCGAAGAAATCGATATGCTCGTGTGGTGCGGAGTAACCGGCGATATGCTCTTTCCCGCAACCTCAAATGTGATAGCCGACAAAGCGGGCGCCGTAAATGCCTTTGGATTAGACATAAACGCAGGCTGTTCGAGTTTTCTGTTTTCGCTGATAACTGTGTCGCAATATATCGAAAACGGACGATGCAAGAAAATAGTCCTCGTCGGTGCGGAAAAAATGTCGGCTATAACCGATTATACCGACCGCTCTACCTGCCCGCTTTTTGGCGACGGAGCAGCAGCTGTTCTGATAGAGCCGGTAAATGAAGAACTTGGCATAATCGACTCCATACTTAGAACCGACGGTTCGGGACGTAAACATCTGTACCAAGCCGCCGGAGGCTCGCTCCGCCCTCCGACTATGGAAACGGTGCTTCGCCGTCAGCATTACATCTATCAGGAAGGACAGGCGGTGTTCAAAGCCGCAGTCTCGAAAATGGCCGATACTTCCATGGAAATCATGGAACGTAACGGACTTACTTCTGATACAGTCGATTGGTTAGTGCCGCATCAGGCCAATATGCGTATCATCGACGCCACGGGTAATAGAATGGGGCTGCCGCGCGAAAAAGTTATGGTAAACATCGATAAATACGGAAATACCTCAGCAGCAACTATTCCGCTGTGTCTGTGGGATTGGGAATCGAAATTGAAAAAAGGCGACAATATCGTCATAGCAACCTTTGGAGCAGGATTTTCCTGGGGAGCCATCTACCTGAAATGGGCTTACACCGGAGTGCGCGACGAGAGTAAAAAATAAATCCCGCGAGGCAAACAAAACACTCGCAACAGGGAAATGGCCCCATAGTTCAAGGGATAGAACGGAAGTTTCCTAAACTTTAAATGCAGGTTCGAGTCCTGCTGGGGCTACATTTTTTTATTGCAGATTTTTAGCTTGACGGCAGATGATTTGCATTGTCTATCAATGATTTTAGACAATCTCAACGTCCAAAAGTCTAACAGTCTAACAGTCCAAAAGTCCAAAAACATATCTTTTTTTAGTTCATGCAAACAATAAATCATTATCTTTGTGCCGTGATTCCAAAACGTCAGTTATTTTGCGGACGGTTGAATTGTTGCCGATTTTGACTAACGAAAGGAAAACGAACGTTAAAAAAACCTTTACATTTGCATATATGTCAAGAGTATTAAAATTTCGCAAAGGTCTTAACATCGAGTTAAAAGGAGCAGCCGAAAAAGTGCTGGTCAAGATTCCACACGCCGAGAGCTACGCCGTTAATCCGGCCGATTTCAAAGGTTTAACTCCGCGTCTCTGCGTCAAGCAGGGCGACAAAGTCAAGGCAGGCTCTCCGGTGTTTTTCGACAAGTATGCGCCGGAAGTCGCATACGTTTCGCCGGTTGCCGGAACGGTATCGGCCATTAATCGCGGCGAACGCCGCAAACTGCTACAAGTGGTAATAAGTCCCGACACAGAGCAAACGGCGGAAACATACTCCATTACGCCCGAAATTACAGCAAGTCGAGACAAAATTATCGACCTGATGCTCAAGGCCGGATATTGGCCCTTCGTCAAGCAACGGCCTTATGGAATAGTTGCTAATCCGAAGGATAAACCTAAGGCAATCTTCGTGTCGGGCTTCGACACTGCGCCACTTACTCTCGATATGGATTTTATCCTTTCGGGACAAATTGAAAACTTTCAGAAAGGTATCAACATCCTGGGGAAATTAACTGAGGGTAAGGTACATCTGGGCTTGAGCAATGCTGATACAGGCTCGAAACTTCCGAAAATCACAGGAGCCGAAATCACCTTCTACGCCGGAAAACATCCGGCAGGAAACGTAGGCATACACATCCATCACATCTCCCCAATTTCCAAAGGAGAAATAGTGTGGACTATTGACCCTCAACACGTTGCTATGCTTGGACATTTCTTTGCCACAGGTATTTATAACGCCGAAAAAATAGTTGCACTATGCGGTTCGGAAGTAAAACGTCCTCATTATCTAAGAATACTTTCCGGAACCAGCCTCGCCTCTTTCGGCGAACAGGTGGATCAGGATAAAAAACGCCAAGCCAGATATATCAGCGGTAACGTATTGACCGGAAGCGATGTGGGCGCAAACGGATGGCTGGGATTCTACGACAATCGAATATCGATTATCCCCGAAGGAAATTATCACGAATTTCTGGGCTGGGCTTTGCCGCGTTTCAAAAAATTCAGCACATCGAAATCCTATTTCTCGTGGCTGACTCCCAACAGAAAATACGAGCCAGATACCAACCTCAACGGTGGCGTGCGTGCTTTCGTGGTAACAAATCAATACGAAAAAGTGCTGCCAATGGACCTGTATCCCGTATATCTGCTGAAAGCAATCCTCGCCGGCGATATCGATAAGATGGAACAGCTTGGAATTTACGAAGTAATCGAAGAAGATCTCGCTCTTTGCGAATTTGTTTGCACCTCGAAAATCGAAGTACAAACGCTGCTTCGACAAGGTATCGAAATGATGATAAAAGAAATGAGCTAAATGGACGGTTGGACTGTTGGACTGTTGGACGGTTAGACGGTTGGACGGTTAGACGGTTGGACGGTTGGATAATCAAGTGAATTAACAAAATTATTTAAACATAATGAAATCTTTACGCAAATTGCTCGATAAAGCAAAACCCTCTTTTGAAGAAGGCGGGAAATTGAGCAAATTCCGGTCGGTATTCGACGGGTTTGAAACCTTTCTTTACGTGCCGAATACGGTTACGCGATGCGGAAGTCATATACGCGACGCAATGGACATGAAACGCACCATGTCGGTGGTGGTACTTGCACTTGTTCCATGCCTGCTTTTCGGCATGTGGAACGCAGGTTATCAGCATTTTCTATCCATCGGCAATCCGCAGAGTTTATGCCCTACGTTTTGGTTCGGTTTCTGCAAGGTATTCCCCATAGTAGTAGTGTCTTACGTGGTAGGATTGGGCATAGAATTTGCTGTTGCACAAGTCCGCAAACACGAAATCAACGAAGGCTTTTTGGTTTCGGGTATGCTGATTCCCTTGGTCATGCCCGTTGATGTACCACTTTGGATGGTTGCCGTAGCTACAGCTTTCGCGGTGATCATCGGAAAAGAAATCTTCGGCGGAACGGGAATGAATATATGGAATCCGGCGTTGCTGGCTCGCGCCTTTGTCTTCTTTTCGTATCCTTCGCACATTTCGGGCGACAAGATTTGGGTGGCCGATCTGAGTAAAGGACAGGGAATAATCGACGGATTTTCGGGAGCGACGCCTTTAGCCAAAGCCGCAGCAGCAAGCCCAGGCACAGCGATTGACCTTCCCTCAGCCTGCGATATGTTCTTCGGATTTATCCCCGGCTCGATAGGCGAAACCTCGAAATTAGCCATACTCATCGGCGCGGTGATACTCATCGCCACCGGCGTAGGAAGCTGGAAAATAATGCTATCCTGCATAATCGGAACCCTGGCTACGGGCTATCTGTTCAACGTGCTGGGAGGCGACAATCCATACATGTCCTTGCCGCCTCATTATCACCTTCTGATGGGCGGTCTGGCTTTCGGTCTGGTATTTATGGCGACCGACCCCGTGTCCTCGTCGCAAACCGAAACAGGCAAATGGATTTATGGATTTCTGATAGGCCTTCTGGTAGTGGTGATACGCCTGTTCAATCCCGCGTATCCCGAAGGAACAATGCTGGTTATACTGCTGATGAACACCTTTGCACCGCTGATCGATTATTACGTAGTGGGAGCAAATATACGACGCAGACTGAAACGAGCTAAAGCAGCTCTAAGCGCAATAAAGTAATTACGACAAAAGATCAAAGTCATGAAATTTAATACTAACAATAACTTATACACGGTATTATATTCCTCCGCGATGGTTATAGTGGTGGCGGCGCTTCTTGCCTTCGCTTCCATTACCCTGAAAAAACCTCAGGAAAAAAACATCGAAATCGAAAAGAAAATGAACATCTTGTCCTCAGTCAATAAGGCTCAGGACATCGCCGGCGCATCCAACAAAAATGAATACGTCGAAAGCGAATATTCAAAATACATAATAGAATCGTTCTGCGTTAATCTCAAAGGTGATAGAACTGATGCTGACGCTTTTAACACCGACCTAAAAGCCGAATTGGAGAAATCCGAAGTCGATAGAAATTTTCCGGTTTTTGTGAACGACGATAAAGGCGCACGAAAATATATCTTCCCTGTGAGAGGAGCCGGACTTTGGGGTCCGATTTGGGGATATGTAGCTTTAAATGATGATTTCAAAACAATCTACGGAGCAACCTTCGACCACAAAGGCGAAACTCCGGGGCTGGGCGCCGAAATCGCCGGAATCGCATTTCAAAAACAGTTCTCGGGTAAATCAATTTACGATGATTCAGATAATTTCGTAGGTATAATCGTAGAAAAACCCGGAGGAACGCCGGGCAATAAAAACACTGTGGACGGTATTTCAGGAGGAACTATCACAAGCAAAGCGTTGGAGAATATGGTTTTCAACTCATTGTCGAACTACAAAGCTTTTTTTCTTGCACAGAAAGCCCCTCTTATTACCGACACAATACAATGAGTGAAATGGTAAAATTCAGCGAGGTCGAAGAAAAGATTTTGACCCTGCGCAACCAGCAAGTGATTCTCGATAGCGATGTTGCGGTATTGTATGGCGTGGAAACGCGGGAAATCAATCAAGCACTAAAGAATAATCAGGAAAAATTTCCCGAAGGGTATGTTTTACAGACCTCTCAGGAAGAAAAAAATGAGCTTATCAAAAATTTTGATAACCCCAAAACAAAGTTCTCTCCCGCATTGCCAAAAGCATTCACCGAGAAGGGATTATACATGCTTGCCACCATACTCAAAAGCGATAAGGCCACACAAACTACCATAGCAATCGTAGAAACCTTCGCCAAAATACGTGAACTTGCTCGCACTGTTTCGGAATTATCGGAAACCAACGAAGATTTCAAACAAAAATCGCTGATGCAAAAAGGCGGAGAAATTATTGCTGATATTTTGGACGACAGCTTGAAAACAACAGATACGGAAACAACAATTGAATTGAATTTTGCGCTAATGAGATTCAAACACACAATCAAACGAAAAACATAAAACAGCTGGCTCAGGCGAAACCCTTGTAGAGGAACTATTTGCGCGATAGTCGAATTAACAGACAATGATTTTTATATTTATTCTACTCCTTTCGCCGGCCTTGTTTATCGTTCCGGCACACAAAAAAGGCAAATTTGCCCTGATTCTTTTAGCAGCTGGAATCGTACAGACTTTCAGCATAATAACCCGTTTAGAAGCGGCGGCGCCCATTGACCTCAGCTATGATTTGGGAATTATCAACCTCCGGCTATATATCGACGAACTTTCGGCGCTCTTTCTCGCACTGCTTAATGTAGTGGCAATTACAGCTTTATGGTATTCTAACGAATATCTCAAAACTTATATCAAAACAAAATCGGAAAGCGAACTTTCGCTGCACTTTTTGGCGTATATCTGGCTGTATGTGTCGATGACAGCGGTGATAACATTCCGCGACACAGCGAGTTTCCTTCTCGCATGGGAATTAATGACCGGCGCCTCCTTTGTGCTTGTAGTTTTCGAGGGAGAAAAGCCCGACAAACTAAAAGCCGCCATACATTACTTGGTTCAAATGCATGTATGTCTTTTTCTGTTGATTGCCGGCTTCGCCATAGCCGAAAGCGCCAGCGACAAAACAGGCTTTGAGGCAGTAGCCGAATATTTTTCGACACGAAAGAATTTCCCTCTGTTTCTGATATTTCTGCTTGGATTTGGCTTCAAAGCAGGCTTCGTTCCGATGCACACCTGGCTGCCGGAGGTACATCCCACAGCTTCGGGAAACGTCAGTGGATTTATGTCCGGCGCAATCATAAAAATGGGTATCTACGGATTAATCAGAATAATAAGTTGCATTAAGACCGACCTCTTTCTCGTCGGCGCTACCCTGCTGTCACTTTCCTGTGTAACAGGTCTCTACGGAATAGCCATGGCCGCTGTACAGAAAGACATAAAAAAACTGCTGGCCTATTCGAGTATCGAAAACATAGGAATCATAGGAATCGCTCTGAGCATCGGCATCTTAGGCGAATATTGGGATAATCCCGCTCTGAGCCTCGCCGGATACGCCGGAGCCTTGCTTCACACGTTTAATCACGCCTGTTTCAAGTCGATGCTCTTTTTTAGTGCAGGCTCGCTTTGCAAAGCCACGCACACACAACGGATGGACAAAATGGGCGGAGCGGCTAAGGAAATGCCCTACACTGCGGCATTTTTCCTTCTCGGATCCGGAGCAATCTGCGCCTTGCCGCCACTCAGCGGCTTTGTGTCAGAGTTTCTTATATACAAAGGACTGTTTTCCAGCATCGGCGACGCGGGTTCAGTGCGCGCTTTTTTTCTGATGATAATAGCGCTGATAATGGTCGTCATAGGAGGTTTGTCGATTTTGACCTTTACCAAGGCTTTCGGGATTCCCTTTCTTGGCCTCCCGCGCAGCCCGCAATCTTCGGGACTTTCGGAAAGCAAAGGTCTGTGGACGCCGCTGTTAATACCGGCTTTCTGCATAATTTTTGTCGGATTTGCGCCTTTTTTTGCTTTTGAACTGATTGCCCGCATCTCGTTCTGCGTGTCGATGGCCGACTCGCCAACGATTATCGCAATGAACGAATGTTCGACTAATCTGCGCAGCTTGAGCCTTGTATTCATGCTCTTTGCAGGGCTTATTGTCGGTATTCATCTCCTTCGCAGCAAACGTTTGGCAAAACGTCGCGTGGACTCATCGCCCACCTGGGGATGCGGATACACAGCGCCAAAGGCCAAAATGCAATATAGCTCTTCTTCATTTGTTAGTGATTTTGAACATTTAGCCAATCCCGTAACTCGCTATCGACGCGAAATAGAGCCTATTGCAGAAACTGAAATTTTCCCCGACGAACGCAAATTCAAGGGAAAATCCGAAGATATAGTACATTCGCAGGTAAATATCCTGCAATCACGCATACAAAAAATACTCTCGCATCTGGCTATCTTCCAGACAGGTAGAATACAACACTATATTTCCTTTGCTCTCATTTTTATGGTGATTATCTTTGTGCTTAGCTGGATTATGCAATAGTTATACGGTGGTTATACAATTGTTAGACGATTGTTAGACGATTGTGCAATGTCTAATCGTCCAAAAAACAATATCCACTGCGTAACCAATTAATCATTAATCATTACTTGGTTCTTGAAATCCTGAATCTCTCTTACAATGTTCGATTTTAAACGCCGGAAGACTATTTTTTTCATCCTCTGTTTTTTGCCATGTACTTTTTTCGATGAGGTTGTTTTCAAAAATCAGGCCATCTACAAATTTTGCTTTGATTACCTGTGTTTCAAGCGTTTTGAATGTATTGTTTTCGATTCGGATATTTCGGTGAACCTGATGTTTTGGCGATTCTTCATGCACTTCGGGTTCGATAGATATGGCGTAGCTGTTACCGAGGATGTTATATCCGCAGGCATCGAATAGGTTTCCTCTGATTATGGCGTCGTTTACCGCTCCGGATTCGTACCAACTTCCTGCATCGCAAGCAATTAGAATACCATACATTCCGGTGCGATAAAACACATTGTTTTCTATCCTGATACTGCGAGGAGTAGTAACTAAAAGTCCGCGAGTACATGTCATTTCGAAGCGATTATTGCACACCTGAAGCGAAGGCGTCCATGTGAGATTTTCTACGCAATAACCGGTGCTTACCTCCTTAGGAAGAGGCGATTCCAGCTCAATCAACATCTCGCGTTCCGAAACAAGTCGGGCTGTTTTTACCTTCGATTTGCCCTTAGTCAAAAGCGCGGCAGAGTTTACAAAGCCAACAGTGTCGTTTTCATAAAAGGCTGCAAATCCGTAGGTTTGACCGTGCATAAATCGCACTTTGATCCGTGTAGGAGTTTGAATTTCTGTAATTTTCAAATAAGTTCCGTGTACGTTTACCGGATCATCGTGCAGACCTTTAAATCGGCATGAATCAATCAATATCTTGCCTTTGCATCCCGAAAAGTGCATGCCGTCAGCAAAAGCTGCGATTGTCCGCCCCCTCGACGGCGTGATATTTACTCTGCGATATGTCAGATTTTCTGAGAATTGCGAGATTATTCCAAGACCGTGCATATAGTGCATATTTACGCCGTAGAGACGTATATTTTTTGATAGATTGACGAAAACGCCGACATGGTCGCGGTAAGGATCTCGTACTGTGAGTGTTTGTCCGGCCGCGTAGCCCGAATTTCTGAAATCGCCATCTATCCGCAATTTGAAGGGTTCAAGCTCAGTAACAGATCCTTCGAGAATAGGATTCCAGCCTCTGTATTTTGCCGTTCCCTCTATCGTATCGGTCATAATTACATGATAACGAGGGATATTATAGCCTTCGCCATACCAAAATAATTTACTGTCGATAATAGCGTATTTTGAATCCGGATGCACCGAAGCAATTAGATAATCAGAATTCACCTCAATCATAGAGAGTTCGCTCATGCTCGGACGTTCAAAATCCACACTCAGATTGCGCATTTCGATGTTTTCGCAATGGTCAATGCCGATTGTAATCATCTTTCCATGAAAAACAAAGATAGAACCATTTCCCTCGACAGTCAAATTTTTGACGCCTTCGAATAAAAGTCCGATGTTTTTGATTTTCGATGGACATTCCTCTTCGGATGAAGTGTTTGAGATAAAATACTCTCGTTTTTCTGTTTTTTCGTGCCAAAAATCGTATCTTCCTTTGGGAAACACAAGCGTGGCTCCGTTATTTTCGGATTTACAGCGCTCTATGGCTTTTTTTACCCCTTCGGTAGCGTCGATAAAAGAATTTGGAGCTACGCCGAAATCCCGCACATCTATCATCTTCTGCGACTGCGCGATTGATACCGCTCCTGCCGCAGCAAGAGCAAAAATCAGTTTAAAAATTGTATTCATATTTTAAAAATTTTTTTCTATTTGGATACTGCTTAAACACAGTCCTCGCAAAAGCCTTTTCGTCTCAGCAAATCGACGCCGCCACAGTAGCAGAGATAGCGCCAAAAAACAAAAGCCGAGAATTGTTTCGCCGCAGGATCAGATATTTTACCACTATTTATATTTAATAGATTGGCCATAAATAACATGATGCTAAAATCTCCGGCGGCTTCCATGTCGCGGGCTATATCGCGAAACAGCGGCTTGTCGGCGCCTTGTTCCAAAGCCCGTCGCAGGTATCCGCCGCGATTGAACGGACAGGAATAGTACCAGAGAGATACCTCGGTATTCATAATATCTTTCTGTTTGACGTAAAAGAAACAATAATTCTCATCCTCAAACAGTTTGCTGTTGATTTCCGACAGTTTTTTTCTGTCAATTTGAAGAATATACTGCGATTCAGGCTTTCCGCCGTTAACCTGAAGGCAACGCAAAAAAGCCTTGTGCGATATAGTGTCTGTTTTCGCAGGGAAATTCATTCGTATGGTTTTATCGAAAAATTCACCCATTTCTTCCAGCACAGCTTGCCTTTCGGGAGTAAACTGCGTATAAGTCGTTTCGACCTGTCCTACTGCATGATGCGTATAAACTAACATCAATATGCAGAAGATAAAGATACTTGATTTTTTAATTTTTGTGGAACACATTTTTTTAATTTTTAATTTTTAATTTTTTTAACCTATTTGTGTATTTTCTAATTCTTGCATCATTCGTTCCTGCGGCACGATTGCTGGCTGATTGTCTGATTTTTGTGGCTTCGGAGCCTCTTCAATCACCCGGTACATTTCGTGTTTAATGCTTTGGATAGTTGCTGAAGGGATTTTTATTTTTTTGCGGAGAATGATTTTTGCCAAATTCAGCGCACGAGCCTTGTCGCCACGCGCATTATACAGTTTTACAAGACGATACAGAGGCATAAACTTTACCGGACACATTGCCGCCGCTTTTCGATAATGCTGTTCAGCTTCCTCATACTGACGTAGTTGCTCGTAATTATCAGCCATCAACATTTGAAGATCGTAATCAGCCCAAAGACGTTCACATTTTCTGCCGATTTCCAAACTGCGCTCGTAGAATTTTGCCACGTTCAGTTCCGCAGTATAATTATAAAGGAATAATTCATTGTCGGACAGAGCTGTGTGCAGTTTTTCGTATTCGGGCAACATTTGTTCGGTTTTCCCCGCCAGCGATTGATTTGCTATCCTGCACCAAAGTATCTCATTATTCATACGTTGATACATCGTAAAGCCGAAATATATAATCGCAGGAATTGCCAATAATTTTGCCGACAATAATATTTTTTTTGGAATTTTTATTGAATATTTCGCCTTGTAAATAATTATGATTATGTTGAAAATCACCATAATCCACACAAAAGGATAAGTCAGCGGATACGAAAAAGCTGCAAAAACAGCAATCGAGAGCAAAGAAAAAACCGCAGAACGAACAAGCGGCTCCTGCCTGCCTCGAAGAAAAGAGCGCCAAAGAAACCGGCAAAAGACGAGAAAAACAAGCAGTCCGACAAGTCCGTAATTGATTATCAGCGAAATATATTCGTTGAAAGGGCGGTTCACATTGTCGGCCAGCATTGCGTATTCGCTGTCGGGATTTTGAGTGAAATAATCCGCTTGAAAGTTCATATAATTGGCTTTGAATCCGCCATATCCATGTCCGAACAAGGGTTTTTCCTTGACCATTTCCCACGAGCAGCGCCAAATCAGCAGCCGTCCGTCGGCAGAATCTTTTTTCAGGAAATATGAAGTCGAAAATAACAAACAGACTGTAAAAAACATAATAAGCTTGATTTTCCGACGTTTGGGATACTCATAAAGCGAAAAAACAGTAGATACGATTATCAAGCTAATCATCCCCGATCGCGAGCCTGAAAGGAATATGGCGCTTGCGATTATCGTGGCTGTAATGGCTGTAAACCAGCTTTGTCCGAGACGATTTATCACAAGCACATAGAAGATTGTCGGAAATACGGCGCAGAGGCAAGCGGCAAATCCGGCAGGATTGTCGAAACTGCCTGTAATTCGGAAACTTCCGATAGAGGGCAAAATTTTTGCGTATTGAAGGATTCCGTACACGGCCTGCGCCGTGCATAACACGCTGACAATAAAGCAGAAAAAAGCCGCCATCGATGGTTTTTTCTCTTTGTCGGCGTTATGCAAAAGCGAAAACACAAGACAAACCGCCATCAAAACTATGCCGCAAAATATTGTACTATACCATTTTGGCGCAAGGTGGACGTCCACAAAAGCGCCGGAACTCAGAAATAAACTTCCCGCGCCGAGCAAAAAAAGCAGTATGTATCGAATCGCTTGCAAGATGGATTTGTTCATGCTGCTTTTAGTTAAGTTTTAGTTTGTTTTTCAGATAACTGTAAGAACTTATTCCCCGACTTGCAGCATCGGAGAAAGCCGGATTTCGCCGGTTTTCCACTAAGAGACGATACCATCGACTAATCATCTGCCGGTATGGTCGTATGTAATCTGCATTATCGTCGAACGAGGCGAGGGTAGCCAGCAGGAACATCATATTGCTTGCAGTTTCGACAGGCGATTGCGTGGAACTAATTTGTCCGTTCAACAAAGGATAGTCGCCAATATTGGATGGCGGGAAATCTTTGCCCCACAAATCGCTTTCGCCGTATTTCAGCAGAGGTTCGAGTTGCGCTTTCAGCAGTTTGCTGTTGCAGGCAAGAAAGAGCGAAGAAGAGCGCAGTATGTCCGACGCTCCGTTACGCGATAAAAGCAGTAAACCGTCGTGCTTGTCAAAGACTGTTTTGAAAGCAGACACTGTTTCGCGGTAATCGAAGGCTTCAGGCATGGACTGCAATTGCCGATTTAGGGCTTCGCATCGCTTTATCACTGCGGAATAATCTCGACGAGCAGTGGAGAAAATCTGTTCTATCGTCTTGTCGTCGTTTCGGTTCCAATATGGCGGCAAGTTGTCGCCGAAATACTGTACGGCGTATCTCTCATCGTATCCTGCCATGATGAAACCTGAGGCTTTCGCTGTTTTTCCGAATGTGCGAGTCAGACAGATACGGGACTTTTCTCTTGTTGCGGCAAGGGTATTTGTCGTGTCGGTACACAGAAAAAAATATCCGCCCGAGTTTTCTCTGTTTGTTTCGAATATTTTTTGTTCGGATTTTCCGGTCTTTATAAACCATAAATCATTTTTTGCATATATTTCGGCGGAATATGGTTCGGCAGCGCTTATCGGTCCGGGCGCTGTTTCAAAATTGATTTCCACTTCGTGCGTTTCGCCGTCGAGCGAGCTTATTTCGTATGAGATGTAATTAAGCGGACGGGAAAACACCTCAATGTCGTTAGGCAACAAAGGCGCGGTAAAGTCCAGTTTTAGTTCGACTTGCCCGCACTCGAACCGGTAATGCGTTTGAGTAGCCTGCACGTTTACCGATGTTTGATGTGCAATATCATCGCTACGGACATCGAAATCAGCCAAAGCTCCGCCGCCCAAATTCCGGCAATGAGCCGCCACGCACAATTTATTTCCCTTGATTGTCGTTTTTATGTTTTCCGGAATTTCTATTCTTCGGTTTTTGCTCCATTCAAAACCTGTTTTCACAAGTTGTATTCCGTTTATGTACAAGTCGAACACGTCATCGTGCGAATATTCCAGCACGAGGTTTTTTTTCTTTGCCTCCGGTTCGAGTTGTATCTCTCTGCGCAGCCATATTTCCGGCGTATTCCAGACTGTATTCACTTGATAATCGACAGGCGTTCCGAAAGGCGCTTTTCCTGTATTCCATGTTGTGTCGTTGAAATCAGTCTGTTCCCACTTGTCGGATGGCGGCGAAAAAGTATATTTGCACTGTCTGTCTTCGCACGGTTCGTCCACGATGTAAATGCCGAAATCGAGCAAAGCTTCGCCCTGCAAATTCTTGCCATGTGCCGCCAGAATAATTTCTTCGTTATCTCGAAAGCTTGTTCTCACATCTTCGGGGATTTCTATCAAACGATTTTCGCCCCATTTAAATCCTGTTTTTATGATGTGTACTCCGTTTATATACAGCTCGAAAATATCGTCGTGCGAGTATTTGAGATACCATTTGCTGTCGGAAGGATTGTCTTTCGTTAGCCTGATTTTCCTGCGTACCCAAATTGAGGGGGAGGTCCATATTGTTCTGATATGCGGGTAGTATCGTGAAAGATATGTGGGACTTCCGAAGGGCGCTCGACCGGAATCCCATTCGCTGTCGTCGAAATCGTGTTTTTGCCAGTTTCCCGATGGTTGGACGAAAGTGTATTTCGCTTGCCATTCTTCGTTGTACGACATGCCGGCTACGATTATGTCGGGACGTTTTTCCGTTCCCATAAAGCGATATGCCTGTCCGTCCACCCGAAGGATGCCTGTCAGTGCATGTTCCTTTCCGTCGGCGTCCTGTAGGCGGGAACTATACAGCGTCGGCGAAACCGAACGAAGATTGATTTGTTCATCTATCGTGATAAGCGGATAAACTTCTTGCTTCGTGTCTTCCCATGCAACAGTCCGAATGTCGGCAGTTTCGTCGCAGGATACGAGCGCCGTCAAAATCAACAGAAATAAATATGTTCTAATTTTCATCATCTTATCTCCAGATTTGTTGTCCGTTTTCGTATGTAAATATTCGCTCCTGCAAGCCTCGTGTGTGATTTTTCAGATACAGGAGGGCGTTTCGGGGAACGTTCCGGTACAATAGCGAGTCGGAATTGCTTTCGACTATGCCCAATGATTTCCATTCTGTGTCCATATAAAACAATTCGAAGGTGTCGCCCGGACGGATGTAATTGTCGCGGTTGCGAGGCGTATAGACGACAGTGAAAAGATTTCGCGACTGTCCTAAATCCAGTCCCGCCCAGCCGCCCCATCCATCTTTGTAATCGAACGACGTCCATGTTTTTCCGTCGAACACGTTGGTATATTCGTGCGGATCGGCAGGATTGAACGAACCGGGTGTGCCGACGACTTTCCCCGTCAGAGGGAGGGTATCCTGTTCCGTTTCGTAAAATGCCGCTTCCGATATGTTGCAGTAGCTTCCTTCCGCTCCGTAGAAACGCACATATCTATATGGACGTTTCGTTTTCAGCTTCGCTTTTACGAGCAATCTGTTTGGTATGATATTGATTACATGAAGCGTATCTTTGTGAATAAATCCGGCGTCGTTGCTTCCTTCGAAAACGCCGCCGCATATTCGGGAACGAAACAGGATTTCGCCTTCGATGCTGAATTTGGAGTGGAGTATTACGTCCTGTACGCTGTCTTGCCCTGCATAAAATGTTAGCCGGTTCGTTAAAGGGTCGATACGAAAAGGATTCGATAGGTAAACGGGACGATTGTTTTCCCAGCCTGCAATCCGCCAAATGTCGCCTTTTTGTACGTTACGAAAACTGAGTCCCTCTTTCGTAAGCGGCGCCCAGTCCACAGGCGTCCAATCGCGATGCTGACTGTTGCAGAGGTAGGCGATTTTTGTGCTTTGTTTTCGTTTGTAAAGTTGCTCGGCGGAAATATGGATTTGGCGGGCACAGTATTTGGCATAATGAGAAGTAACGTCCACAAACCTTGGCTGTTCAAACAATTCAGGAAAGGACGCCTCTCCAACTTGCATGGCTTTTTTCAACGAACGGTTTTGTCCGAAAGTATAACGATAGACTTTGGTTTTTGCATCTTCTCTGATTTTATTGCTGCGCACCGGGGTAACTGTTTCCGGAAAATCCTGACAGTACAATTCTCTGTTTTTGTCATGGAAAGAAATCCAGAAATGCCCAACGTTGTCGTTTCCTCTGACAGGGACGACATCAATATGACAGGGAATGCCCAAAGCCCTGCATACATATACGGCATAATCGGTTAGTTCCCTGCAACTGCCACTTTTATACCGTGCAATCGAAGCTCCGACGTGTGGCAAATCTGCCGGAGACACGGTGGTGAAACGAATTTCTTTCCAGTTTGTAATATGACGCATCAGAAGATATACTGCTTGAATTGGGTCTTCCATCACGTCCGCGCTTTCGTACCTGAGCGCTTCCAGCATTGGGTTGTATTCTCTGTAAAATTTTTCTCTCCAGTATTCCGGTTTTTCGTCGCCGATGCGATAGGGAAGAATGTATTCGCAAAAATCGTCGAACGACACGTTTTTGCCCCATGGTTGCTCGTGCCAAACTTTGAAAGCCCAATCAATATTGTTGCAGAGATATGCGGAATCGAGCGTCAAGATGTCCTCTTTCGTGCGCAGAGAATCGAGGCGAAAAGCGCCGTAGCGACTGATGACTGAATCTAAAAGTTCTTCCGGACTATGGTTTGTTCCGATGTTTTCCCGAAGCAAACGGAAATAACTTAGATAATTATTCAGCAGATTGCCTTCGTAATAGACGTAACCCGGCATATTGACAATCAGAAATTCCGCAGCTTTTAACTTTAAACTGTCGGCAGGGTTTTTGGAATAGCGCTTTAAAACTTTTTCCAGTTCGCAACGATTATCTCCTGCCTGCTTCAATACATTTTCTATCTCCGACGAATAAGGTTTTGTGCATGAGATACATAAAAACAAAGCCGAAATATAATAGAATCTATACATAAAATTCAGAATATCTTTTCATTTTTAATGTTTTTAATACAGTTTGGGCAATCAAATGCCCAAACTGTATGTAAAAATGGCATTTTATCTCGTAGCTTGATAGACGGGGATTTTACACCCACATTTTAAATACACTACCACCGGAATACCGCCAGGCAGGACCTCGTTATTGTCGTTCAAAATAAATTCTTTAAATATTTCTAAATAATCTAATTTTGCTAAACCTGCAAACAATATCACCGACGATAAGGGAGAATAGAAATCGTATTGTACTGATTTGTGTGCATATCCCGACAGTTCGCCTTTGGCGAGTTCGGCGTCTATACATTTCAAATATGTTTCTTTTTCAGGTTTGATATTCCGAATAAAATCCATATATTTTTGCCATAGAAACTTGCGGTATTCCTGCCATGCTTCTTTAGTAGGATAATAAAGCTGTTTAACAAAGTCTTTCATATCCACGTTGATATCTGTTCCGATTGTGTCTTGCTGTATTTCTGCATCCAGCGAAAAACCGGTTAGTGTTTTAAAACTATGACTACAGTCGCCATTATAGTCTTTTTCAGGCGTTACATTTTTGAACTTGTTATGTTCTATACAGAACTTATAAAAATATTCAACAGCCTCATATTTGATTTTCAAGTTCAGCGCTTTGAATATGTTTTGCATATTCGTACAACAAGCTGAATCCTCTGCCGGTTGTGCATAAACAAATACAGCTGGGAGAAAACATAAATAAAATACAATAATTATTTTTTTCATATACTTAAAATTAGTAAAAACCTGACAGATTTTGAATGTCTGTCAGGCTTTTGTGCGACAAATTACTTTCTATAATATCTAATATCATCTGTTATATAGTTACTGAAAAAACCACCACAGTTAGGATTGTAAGTATAAATTCCTAATTGCCCGCATTTTGCCTCAAGTTTCGTTACTTGTCCATTTACAACCTCTTTAACAATAGCACTATGATGAGGAATAATCCCGTAATTAGAAATATATCTATATGATACCCATCTGTCACCGACTTTTGGCGTTGATTCTCGTGAATAGCCTGAGCCATTAATATCGGGATAATTATTCCATAGAGGATGATTTGGCTCATAATAAGGGTCATTCGGATTAGGCGCCCCCCATACATAAGTATGACAGTTGTAAGCGTTAGGATTGTCAACACCATTTATTTTGCGATAGGTTGCTGTGCCGGGTACCGACACACTATCACAAGAATTGCTTGTCTCATACCCACTCTTCAAACGAACTTGCGTCCATTCAACCGCATGCCTTTCTATCAATGTATATATTTGTTTGGGGGCATAATATTCGCCTTCTTCTAATATTTGTCCGGTCAAACTGTAATAGTTAGCATGGGCATATTCATTACTATAGAAAGAGAACACTTTGACGCCTCCCGTAAAACTGTTTTTCACATACGCAATCTGCAATTTTCTGACAGAATCCTTCCCTGCCGAATTTTTGCCTTTGTATATTTCAATTGAAACATGTAAAGTCTTGCCGTCCGGCATGGTTTTTATCTCGGCTTTATCCCAGTCGGGTTCCTGTGTGCCGACAAAATCACTTGCTGTCTCTTGCGATTTAAACCAGTTTTTAAAATCGGCAATTTCTAAATCCGAAGGATCTTGATAGCTTTCAATAGCAGTGTCCAGCACATCATACTTACTGCAGCCTCCTACAATGATTCCCAGAGAAATCATACAGGCCAAAATCATGAAACCAAAAGGTTTCGTTATGTTCATTTTGTTTGTTTTATTTGTTGTTATCATTTTATTTGTTGTTAAGGGCTTCGGTTTAGAAACAATTTAAACCTAAACCGAAACATGCCTTGAAGCCCTGTGCTTTACTTATTTTAACCGCACATAAACCTTTCGGCAAATGTTAAAAATTCATCAGACCGTGTTTCGTGCCGCTTTGCGTAACGACGGAGTTTTAATGTCCGCAGTTTCACAAGATAACTCTCTGCCCGATACTTCGATGTTTCGAAATACTTGTTATCGTCTCCGCAAAGGGGCAAGCGCACAAGCCTCGGCCTTACTCTGTTCTACTTTGCGGAGACTAAGCCACTCAGGTTCGTCTTGCAAAGGAAATGTATCCAATGCCTCCATGTTAAACAGATTGCACATAACTCACCCTCCGCCACGTATTGCGCTGACACACAGCGAGATCTGGGGGGGGGGGGGGGTAAACAACTCCGGGTCAACAAAGTGCCGCTGCTCGACCGAATAAAATC
>JAITGD010000151.1 GCA_031280885.1 Prevotellaceae bacterium
TATCGTCGGCTGGACGGCGCACCGTATCGAGGAACTGAATTTTAACAGTAAGCGTATCATCCGTCCGGCTTACAGAAATGTGCTCGACGAACAAACTTATGTCCCGATGGAAGAACGATAGTTATACAGTTGTTATACAGTTGTTATACGGTTGTTATGCGATGGTTATACGATGGTTATACGATGGTTATGCGATGGTTGTTACATGGAAGTTATTCTTTATTACATTCTTGTTACTAAGATGAGATCTTCGGCGATTATTATAGCTGATAATCAAAGAATTATTTATCAAAATACAAAATATTATGGAGAAAGTTGATTGCAAATCTAATATGAAAGCAATATTATTCCTTGTCGTACTTTGCTGTACGGCTCATTTGTGGGGACAGACGGCAGACGATTATCGAGCCGACGCCGAAAATGGCGACCCCAAAGCGCAACATAAATTAGGAGCTTGCTATTTTTACGGATATGGAGTAAACAAGGATTTGACCGAAGCGGCAAAATGGATTCGCAAAAGCGCTGAACAGGATTTTGCCGCTGCGCAATGCAACCTCGGCGCTTTCTATAAAATGGGATATGGACTTGATATTGACCTTGATGAAGCCGTAAAATGGACACGCAAAAGCGCAGACCAAGGCTATGATAATGCTCAATACAACTTAGGTATCTTCTATTATACGGGCGATGGAGTAAACAAGGATCTCGACGAGGCAATGAAATGGATTCGTAAAAGTGCAGAACAGGATTTTCCTGATGCTCAGTGTTTTATTGGTTTTTGCTATTATTCGGGAGATGGAGTAATCAAAGATTTCGACGAAGCCGCAAAATGGTTCCGCAAAAGCGCCGATCAGGGTTTTGCCGCAGCGCAATTTAACATGGGAATCTGCTGTTTCAATGGATATGGCGTAAACAAAAACACAGACGAAGCTATAACCTGGTACGAAAAAAGCGCAGAACAGGAATATGCCGACGCTCAATTCACCCTGGGATATTGCTATTACTATGGCGAAGGCATTGACAGAGACGAAGATGCCGCTCTGTACTGGCTCAGAAAAGCGCGGATGAATGAAGACAAATTATCCGACGATAATCAAATGGCGTGTCGCCAAATCTTAGAAGAACTTGAGTAAAATCTCAATCCTTTTTCGAGCTTTTATCGCGAAAAATATAAACGTCAGCAAAAAAATTAAGAGCTTTAAATATCTGTAAATTAATAATTAAAATATAAAATCTCAATATCTCCGATAAAAAAGATGCTTGCTGTAAGATAATTTTATCTAATTTTGGGGCTTTGTAAAATTAAAACGTAGTATGTAAATTTTTAAAAACAATTATTACATGAAAACTTACCTTACCGGTCAAATTAAAAACATTGTTTTGCTTGGAGGCTCAGCCTCAGGAAAAACAACCCTGGCTGAAGCCATGATGTTCGAAGGAAAAGTAATCGATCGCAGAGGCTCAGTGGACGCAAAAAACACTGTTTCTGATTACACCGAAGTGGAACAGCTCTACAAGCGTTCCATCTATTCAACCTTGCTCTACACAGAGTTTAAGGAACACAAACTTAACATAATCGACACGCCCGGAGCCGACGATTTCGTGAGCGGCGTGGCCTCGGCAATGAAAGTTGCTGATACTTGTGTTATGGTAATCAACGCTCAAGCTGGAGTCGAAATCGGCACGCAAACTACGGGACGCTGGGCCGACAGAGCGAAGAAACCGATGGTGATTGCTGTAAATCAGCTCGATTCCGAAAAAGCAAATTGGGAATCGACTATCGATTCGCTGAAGCAAAGCTTCGGAAACCGTGTTACCATAATGCAGTATCCTTTAGTTACGGGGCAGGATTTCAACGGTTTTGTCGATGTGCTAACTATGAAATACTACACTTTCAAGGACGACAACGGTACTCGCGAAGAACACGAAATACCCGCTGCCGAAAAAGAACGCGCCGCCGAATATCACAACACCCTGGCCGAAGCCGCTGCCGAACACGACGAATCGCTGATGGAAATCTATTTCGATAAAGGCGAACTAACAGAAGATGAAATACGTAAGGGGCTGTCCATTGGCATCAAAAGTCGCAGTACTTTCCCTGTGCTGTGTACCTCAGGCAAAAGAGACATCGGAACAAAACGTCTGATGGAGTTTGTTATCAAAACAGCTCCGTATCCCGACGAAGGCGCAAGTTTCGATACCGAAACAGACGAAAACGTGCCTTGCAAGGCCGATGGCCCGACTTCGCTCTTTGTTTTCAAAACTTCGGTAGAACCGCACATCGGCGAAGTAAGTTATTTCCGCGTAATTTCCGGAAAAGTAACTGAAGGAATGGATCTTATCAACGCATCAAACGATTCAAAAGAACGTATTTCGGGACTGTTTTCGGCTGCCGGAAAAAAACGCGAAAAACAAAACGAAATGCTTGCAGGCGATATTGGTTGCACGGTGAAACTGAAAAATACCAAAACCAATCAAACGCTCAATTCTCCAGGTATCGACCGCAAACTGAAAGCAATACAGTTTCCCGAACCGAAATTCCGCACGGCAGTGAAAGCAAAAAACGAAGCCGACGACGAAAAATTGAGCGAGCTGCTGAATCGCGCCCATAACGAAGATCCTACTTTGATTGTGGAATACTCGAAAGAGCTGAAACAGCTGATTCTTAGCGGACAAGGCGAGCATCATATCAATATACTGAAATGGCATCTGTCGAACAGCAATAAAATCGAAATAGAACTGTTTGCACCAAAAATTCCTTATAGAGAAACTATTACAAAGGTCGCTGCCGCCGACTATCGACATAAAAAACAGTCGGGAGGAGCTGGGCAATTCGGTGAAGTACACATCGTTATCGAACCACACGTAGAAGAAGCTGCCGATACGGTCAATTTCAAAACCGGAGGTAAGGAAATACGTCTAAATATCAAAGGACGAGAAGAAATATCGCTCGACTGGGGAGGTAAACTTATCTATTACAACTGCATAGTGGGCGGAGCTATCGATGCACGTTTCATGCCCGCCATACTGAAAGGTGTGATGGACAAAATGGAAGAAGGCCCTCTGACCGGCTCCTACGCCCGCGATATCCGAGTGGCGGTTTACGACGGCAAAATGCACCCGGTTGATTCTAACGAACTTTCGTTCCGCCTTGCCGGACGCAACGCCTTTAAGGAAGCGTTCAAAAAAGCCGGCCCGAAAATTATGGAACCAATCTATAATGTCAAAATTTATGTCCCTTCGGAACACATGGGCGACGTAATGAGCGACATGCAAAACCGCCGTGCCATTATCGAAGGTATGGATAGCGAAGCCGGTTTTGAAATCATCAAAGCGCGAGTACCTTTAGCCGAAATGTACAAGTACTCGACCACGCTGAGTTCGCTCACCTCGGGCAGTGCAACTTTTTCTATGAAGTTTGCAGATTATCAGCAAGTACCTGCCGATGTGCAGGAAAAACTGCTGAAAGCATACGAAGATCAGGAAAAAGAGGAGTAAAAATTATGAATTGATTCAGGATTACAAGAACCAAGAGCCAGGACGCTACGCAGGCTGGCTCTTGGAATCCTGATTCTCTTATAATTCATCAAACCAGCCTGCGTAGCTGTCTTGGTTCTTGGTTCTTGAAATCCTGGCTCATAATTCATAATTCATAATTATCAACGTGTTTCTTGATGAACGAATAGCGGCTTTTTCGACTTTGGGCGCCATAATGACCGAGTACATCGATACTCGTAAAAGTCGATTCAGCGCCTCGCTCGAAGCTGCGGTGCAGGAAGCGGTGAATTGTAATTACTGGTTTACAGAAGAAAACGTACACCGGGCGATGCGTGCCGTGGCAAATAAAATGCTCGACGGAAAAATTCTTCTGTCGTGGACGTCGAAATACCTGATTCTGCCGAATCACATTCCGAAAACCATCGGATTGATAACTGCCGGAAACATTCCCTTAGTCGGATTTCACGATTTGCTCTGCGTGCTGATTGCGGGCGATAGGGCGAGGGTCAAACTTTCGTCGAAAGACGCTGCACTGATGAAAGCTCTCTGCGGGATTCTTTTTTCCATCGAGCCACGTTTTGCCGAGTATGTCGATTTCATCGACCGGATTCCCGACTCTCCCGACGCAGTGATTGCTACGGGAAGCAACAATTCGTCGCGATATTTCGAGGCGGTATATGGAAATATTCCGCGCATTATCCGCCGAAACAGATACAGCCTTGCGGCGCTGTCGGGTACGGAAAGCGATGAAGATCTGGCTCTTTTGGGACAGGACATTTTCGATTATTTCGGACTTGGATGCCGAAATGTGTCCCGCCTGATTGTGCCTGTCGATTACAGCTTCGACCCTCTGTTCAAGGCTATTGAGGGCTTCGGAAAAGTGATGAAGCACGAAGGATACCGAAATTGTTTCCGTTACATAAAAGCGAAGTTCGATTTGTTGGGCGAAGATTATCTGAGTAACGGTTTTGTGCTTTTGACGAAAAACACTAATCCGGCATGGCTGGCTTCGGTGAATTACACGTCTTACAGAAAGATAGAAGAAGTTACGCAATTCATTCATTCCGAAAAAGACCGGATACAATGTCTTGTATCAAACCTTAGTTTTGAGGGCTTTACAAGTGTCCCGTTTGGAGACTCGCAGTCTCCCGAAATCGACGATTACGCCGACGGAGCCGACACTCTTGATTTTTTACTGAATCTTCGCTGAATCTGTCGATTAACTCTCGTTTTGTTTGTCGATTAGTTTTATCTGTTCTTCCAGAACGAGGATATCCTCCTTTGTTTTTTGGATTTTGCGTTTAATATCGGCAATCATTTCGTCGGCATTTTTCGATTTTGCAAAGAATCCAACATTATTTTCCCAGAGAGCGACATCGTTTTTTAGCTGCATCATTTTGTTATACAGCTTGTCGCGTTCTTCTCGGAATTTTCGGTCGCTTCTTCCCGAACTTTTCGCATGACTCATCGTCTCCAATTTATCTTTGAATCGCAGCACTTTTCTTTCGGAAGAGCTAAGTTTCAGATTTTGAAACTGTTTATCGAGGATATTTCGGCAACGTTTATTTAGTTCTTCCTGGATTCTCGGCGGGAGATAAGCCATTTCTTGCCATCGTTGCTTGAAATCATTCAGGGCGTCGAAAGCTTCTTCTGCATTTTTACCAGGCACAAAGTTTTCAATTTCAGCAATAAGCTGTTCTCTGATTTTGATATTTTCCTGGTCAAGCTCGTTGAAATGTTTTGATCTTCTGGCGAAGAAAGTATCACAAGCTAAGCGGAATCGTCTCCACAGGACTTCGCTCTGTCTGCGCGACATAGAACCGGATGATTCTCTCCAACGTTTTTGCAGGTTTCTAATAGCTTCGGCGGTCTCCTGCCAATTGTCGCTATTCATAAGATCTTCAGCCTGTTTACACAAATTTTGTTTTTCTTTGACATTGACTACTCTTTCCTGTTTGATTCTCTGAAAAAAATCACGCTTTTTCTCAGCAAATTCGTTTCGAGCATTTTGAAAACGGACGAAAACTGCCTCGCTCTCTCTTTTAGGAATAAATCCGACGTTTCGCCATTCTACTATCAATTCCGCAAGTCTATTATAAGCATCATGCCATTCTTTTGGAGTATTGTAGCTTTCTTTATTGAGCATCTCGATATGTTCGCACAATTCGTATTTTATTCTCAGATTATTTTGCTGTTCTTCTCGACGCTGCTCCTGATGTACGTAATATTTTTGATTGATTTTTGCGATTACATCCTTGAATTTCTCCCAAATAGGCTCTTTATGTTCGTGTGGCACAGGTCCGATTTCACGCCATAGATTTTGCAAATTTTGCAGCTGGATAAAGACTTCGTTTGCCGAGACAGTATCGAGCAGACTTTCGGCTTTTGCGATGAGTTCTTCTTTGGCAGCCAGATTTTTCCGCAGGTCGAGGTCGCGCAGTTCACGATTGATTTTCACGTAATCGTAGAACACTTCGACACAATGATGCCAAGTATCCCACAAATCCTTTGCATAAATTTGAGGCACCGGTCCCGTTTCGCGCCATCGATTCAGTATATCGTAGAACTTTTGATAGGTAAGATTCAGATTTTCTTCTTCTTTTACCAACTCTTTCAGCTCTTCGACGAGGGCGAGTTTCAGTTTATAGTTCTCTTCTTTAGCATTTTCGTTATCGCGAAGCAATTCCGCTTTAGCGGTTTTATATTTGCTAATAACGGCTTTAAACTCCTGTTCCACAGGGTCGGGCGTATATTCCGATTCTTCGTAATCTTCACTCAGTCGAGCTTTTTCCAGCGCCTCCTGCTCCTGTTGATAAATCTCATAAAATGCGTCTTTAATTGCATCCACGTCGCGACGTATTGCTTCGATCTGACCTGAATCAACAAGCACACGGAGTTTGTCGAGAAGTTCTTTTTTCGACATTGTCGAATAGATTTTCAAGCCCGCAAGGTCCTCGTGTTCATCTTCTTCGACTGAGGGTAATTCATACTCATCATCCCGAATATCGCTGTTTACGATTGTGATTTCGGGTTGCAATTCTTCATTTGTGTTTTCGTCGTGAACTTGTCCGGCGAAATCATTTTCCGATTCATGCGTTTCCATGGTTTACGCTTTAAGTAATTACATTATAACATTTATCCGGTTTGTATGCCGTATCGATTTGCAAATATAAGGATATTTCAGAAATACGGACAAAAAGTTCTGTCGATCTTTTCGGATATTCCCGACAAAAATCTGCAATCCGGTCATTTAACTGATGATATATGAGTATCATAGCGGCTACAATATTTTTTCGATTTCGTCCAGCGACGAAATTTCGTATGTCGCTTTACCTTCGATACGGCAGACGCCTTCCGGATTGTAATATATCTGCGCAATTCCGGCCGATGCTGCTCCGAGAATATCGACCTCAAAATCGTCGCCAATCATTATGCAATCCTCTGGCAATGCGCGAATATCCTTCATCACATATCGGAATATTTCCGGCGATGGTTTTTGTTTTCCCGTTGCTTCCGAAGTGTAAACATGCTCGAAATAAGTTTCCAGACCGCAGGTATGCAATTTCAGATTTTGTGTTTCGGTAAATCCGTTAGTTATGATATACAGCTTATAAGCTTTTGCCGACAGATAATTCAACACCTTTTCGGCGTGCGGCGTCAAGGCCGTTTGCAGGGGCGATATGCTGATATATTCCTCATCCATTTTATCGGCCAAAGGCTTATTTGTTATTTTGAATTTCTTTAAAGTCAGTCGAAATCTTGTTTTTCGCAGCTTTTCCTTGTCGATATGTCCGGCCCCATATTCCTTCCACAGCCTTGTGTTTACCTGCGAATATGCTTCGACAAACTCATCAAAATCTGCTCCGGTTTTGTCGATATTATATTTGTAAAACAAATCTTTAAGCGCAAGTTTCGAGTTTGTTTCATAGTCCCACAACGTGCGGTCGAGATCGAAAAAAACATGTTTAATCATTTGGAACCAAGAATCAAGATTACAAGACTTTTAGACTTTTAGACGTTTAGACGTTTAGACTTTTAGACTTTTAGACTTTTATGGCAATATCAGTTTTTGTCCGGCAATGATTTTCGACTTATTAGTCATTCCGTTTGCTTTCAGCAGATTATTGAACGATACTCCTTCGTATTTCTGAGCAATAGTCCACAAACTTTCGCCGTCTTTTACAATATGATACTTTGCTTTTTCGGTTTTTTCCGGCGCAGCCGATGTTTTCACCGTATTGTTATTCTGCTCCTTATTTTCCTGTTTTGCTGATGGTTTAGCGGTATTATCAGAATTTGCCGGCGCTCCCGACTTGTATATCACAAGTTTTTGACCGGGGTGAATTGTCGAATTCGTTTTTATTTTGTTCCATGCGCATAAATCCGTGAGTTTCACTCCGTTTTTCTGAGCTATCATCGTAAGACTTTCGCCCGCTTTCACCGTGTATGTCTGTTGTCCGCTACCGTTTGTCGCCGTTTTCCGTCCGGCGGTATTTCCTGCCGACGCGGGGATTTTCACTATGTTTTTATCGAAATGCTCCGAATCGCCGCTATAGATTCTTTGCTCGTTTATCACAAAAGCCTCCATGTATTCCGAAGGAATCCGCAGCTCGTAAGGCCTTTCTATTCCAGGGATTATATCTTTTTTATACTGCGGATTAAGTTCTCGGAGTTCTTCTATGGGGATATTTATAACCTTCGATATTTGAGCTAAATGCAAGTTTGTACTGATCATAAAAGTATCTATTTGCGCGGGCAACGAAATACTTTTCGGCGTCAATCGATGTTCCTTATGATATCGCAGAGCATAATTTGCTGCCACAAAAGCCGGCACATAATTTCTTGTTTCTTTTGGGAGATAGGGATATATTTCCCAATAATCGCGTTTTCCGTTAGCCCGAGCAATAGCCTTGTCCACGTTTCCGGCGCCACAATTATATGCGGCTAAGGCCAAAGTCCAGTCGTTGTATCTGTTATACAGATCAGTCAGAAACCTTGCAGCAGCATGAGCCGAAGCAATCGGGTCGCGTCTTTCGTCCACAAGCGTACTGATAGTCAATCCATATTGTCGTCCGGTTTGCAGCATAAACTGCCACATTCCCGTAGCACCTACTCTCGACACGGCTATGGGATTCAGCGCCGATTCGATAATAGGCAAAGCACGTATTTCCAGCGGAATGTCGTAAATATCCAAAATCTGTTCGAATATCGGAAGGTAATATTCCGATAATCCCAGAATTATTTCCAACCTATACGAAATTTTCTGCATGTAATATACTATGTGATTTCGTACTATTACGTTGTATGGCAACGACATTGTTGAAGAAATATTGTTCAGCCTGCGGATATATACCGAATCGGGCATATCAGCCGCCGGAACATCTTCTTCGTCATACAACACTATGCCCGAAGTGTCGTGCAAAGCTTTGTGTAAATACCAGATAGTAGGCGAACTATCGGCTTTTCCATTTGGGTTTTTACCCGCTTCCTGATCCGACGAACGGAACAGAGCCTTGTCGTTTATCTGAGCCGTAATAGCCAGACAAACCGCTAATTGAATGATGATTGATAATAGATATTTCATTACAGATACTTAATGATAGTCATTTATTTTACGATGCAAAAATAAGAAAGAATTATGAATTAATAGGGAGCCAGGATTGCAAGAACCAAGAACCAAGACGCTACGCAGGCAAGTAGAAGGCAGAAAGCAGAAAGCAGAAAGCAGAAAGCAGAAAGCAGAAAGCAGAAAGCAGAAAGCAGAAAGCAGAAAGCAGAAAGCAGAAAGCAGAAAGCAGAAAGCAGAAAGCAGAAAGCAGAAAGC
>JAITGD010000037.1 GCA_031280885.1 Prevotellaceae bacterium
TAAATTGACAAAACTTAACCCGGTTACCCGGATCCCAATTAACAACTGGGCTCCCGATTTTTTGGGTTTGTGCAAATTTTTTTAAAATCCGCGCCCCCCCCCCCCCCCCCATATTTGGAACAAGGTCTCACCATCCGCAGGAACGGAGGTAACTATTGGTATGTGAGGCAACATCTGCATTACAACATAGTTTTTGTTTCTTACAAAAAACATTCAACGCCTACCCGAATTTTCTCGCCACAAAGATAAGGATATTTTTCCGGAATTGGAACCAAGAATCAAGATTGCAGGAATCAAGATGGAGCCAAGAATCAAGATGGCAGGAATCAAGACAGCTGCGCAGGCTGCTTTGACTCGCTTATTGCATACAAATATCTAATTCATTCCAAGCTGCGTAGCTGTCTTGACTCCTGCTATCTTGATTCTTGGCTCCTCTTGATTCTTGGCTCCTCTTGACTCTTGGCTCCCACAAAAAATCTATCTTTGCATTTATTTATTGAAAGAAATGAAAAGAATTTTATTATCTATTTCTCTCATTTTCGCAGTCTTTGCCGTATTCGGGCAAACGACCGCATACAAGACAATGAAGGACATTCCGTATTATTCCGTTCAGGAAAGATCACAGAATGAATACATTGACCAGCGTTGCAAGTTGGATATTTATTATCCCGAAAACGAAAAGAATTTTCTTACTCTCGTGTGGTTTCATGGCGGCGGATTGACGGGCGGAAGCAAACACATCCCCGATGAACTGAAAGAGAAGGGTTTCTGTGTGGTTGCTGTTAATTATCGACTTTCGCCTCGAGCCGGCTGTCCGGCATATCTCGAAGATGCGGCGGCGGCGGTGGCCTGGGTTTTCAATCACATTGCCGAATATGGAGGAAATTCCGAACGCATTGTCCTTTCGGGACATTCGGCAGGAGCCTATCTTTCAGGTATGTTGGGATTAGACAAAAGCTGGCTGCAAAAACACGAAATCGACGCCAAGCGAATTGCCGCACTTTTTTTGCTTAGCGCTCAAACTATCACCCACTTCACCATTCGCAAAGAAAGAGGCCTTCCCGAACTGCAAGCTCTGATAGACGAGTATGCTCCTCTATATCACGTCTGTGCCGACGCTCCGCCCGTTTATCTGATGACAGGCGATCGCGAAAAAGAACTGCTCGGACGATACGAAGAAAATGCGTATCTGTGGCGAATGATGCAACTTGCAGGACATAAGCATACTAAACTGTACGAATTTGACGGATACGGACACGACATGCTCGCTCCGGCATTTCCGCTGATGATAAAAATTTTGAGAGAACAGACAAGATACACTGCTAATTAAGCTAATTTAGGATGTTTTTGTAACTGAATTTTTTGCAACAACTCTTCGGTGTAATCCACAAGATACAGAGGGATATTGATCAGATCCTCGTTTTTTCAATATTTTCTATCTTCTTTAGCCAGGTTGTCCTGAATGTTTTGCCACAATTGGTGCAAACGTGGAATATCTCTGCTGTCTATATGTTTTGCAAAATCCAGCGTATAAGCCATAAGTATCTGATTATTCAGGGTATCGGCCTCTTCCCATTTGCGATTTTCAAAATAGCGGACAATGACTTCGGGCATTCCACCGCAACAAAGATACACTTTATATGCATCAATCAACTGTGTATGAATTATTTCTGGCAATTTATCAAATCGTTCCGAAATAAAGTAATTTCCTAAAAATTGAGCTAAATTTTTCTCGTAAAGCGCAAGAAATTCTCTGAAACTTACAGGGTAAAGTGTCATAAAATCAACATTTCCAACAGGAAAAGAGGCGCCTTGTCGCTTCAAAGCTACGCCAAGCAAAGAGCCGGCGCAGACTACAGCTTGCTCGGGCATCAGTTCGCGAAAATATTTCAGGGAATTGAGTGCATCATTACACTCCTGAATTTCATCGAAAATAATCAAAGTATTTTCCGGACGGATATTCACGCCTTTTACTGCAGTTAGGTAGGAAACAATGCGTTCCGGATTTTTAGTTATAGCAAATTCTGCTTTATGTTCTTTTTCGAAATCGAAGTTCACATAACAGCAATTTTCAAAACATTCTTTGCCAAATTGTTTAAGAATGAATGATTTTCCAACCTGCCTCGCGCCCTGCAAAACAAGCGGCTTGCGATAATTACTTGTTTTCCATCGCTTTAATCCTCTAAGTATATCTCTTTTAATATCCATATCTATAATTTTCCGGCAAAGATACACATTTTTGATACATAAAACGTGCAAAACAGCACGAAAAACCCCATCGTATAACTACCGCATAACCACAGTATAACCACAGTATAACCACAGTATAACTAATCTTTTTCTTTCAGTAGGGCGTCGTTATTCAGCACTTTGAATGAAATCGCTTTGGGTCTTGCGCGATAGCGAACCACAATTCCTTCTTTATCAAGGCCGCTGGGATATTTACCTCGAGCTTTTTCCAGCAATTCTTCCAGCGAGTATGCGAAATCGTCTCCTTGTTCTTCGAGAGGCACGGTTTGAAGCCCCAAACTTGCACAGATTTCGACAGCCTCTTCGTATGGAAAATAATTTCCGGAATCCCAATCTTTTACGTCGAAGATAAACCATTGAATTTCAGTCAGTCGCAGTCGATTTTTCTGAATCCCCGGGCCGCAGATTTCTCCGGTAAGCACGATATTTTTTCCGTAGTGCGGCAGTTTTTCTTTCAGTCCGTATTTATACACCGGCGTCCAGTACAGCGCATTATCCTCGTCTTTGATTTCCTTGTTTCTGCTACAGCAGCCGATTTTGCCGTCAATATAATACACAATACCTGAAGTTCCATCCATTTTTGTGGTGATATAATACGGTTTACCATTCAGTTCATCAAGCAGTTCTGTGGCCGACTGAATACGAATTTCGTCCGATGCGGGAATACCATAAGGACGTTCTCCGATGATTGTTCCTCCGGCGGCAGCGGTTTCGGGGATGTACCATTTTTTCACACCTAATAATTCCGTTACATCCTCGCCTTCAGTCATTCCGGCAAGTTCGGGAAAATCAGCAAAAGGCAAAATCAGCCCCTGCGAAAGCTGGCCGCGCAACTTCATGGTACGGATACGAAAACCGCGACCATTGTCGGCATTATCTCGAAATGAGGAAGTTCGCAAAAACTCGAATCGTTCCTCTTCGGGAAGGAAGCTATCCACTTCAAAATACACAGCCAGATCTCCCTGACTGAAAGTCCCTTTCTTGACTACGCATTTCCAGCCCATCACCTGGGCGACTTCCAGAAAATCCGAGTCGGGAATTGGCGTTATCTCCTTAACGCTACGGATACTTACTAAAGAACGCATATTTTTTAATTTAATTTTTATAGATCCAAGATTGCAAGATTCAAGATTCAAGATCCAAGATTGCAAGATTCAGAAATCAGGACAGCTTCGCAGGCTGGTTCGTGATTGAAGACGCAACCGTCTTGACTCTTAGCTACTGCAATTTTGGTTCTTCCTTAATTTTTAATTTATCTTTCAGTGTTACAGTGCGGTTGAACACAAGTTTTTCCGCAGTTGAATCTTTATCAAGACAAAAATATCCTGTACGCTCAAACTGAACGCTTTCGCCCATTTTGAGGTCTTTGATTGCGGGTTCGGCGAAGGCTTCGACGATTTTCAGCGAATCGGGATTCAAATAATCAGTATAATTTTTATCTTCGGGAATATCGTCCATGTGAGTTTCGGTAAACAGTCTGTCGTACAGCCGAGTTTCGATTTTTTCGGCATACAGCGCCGACGCCCAATGAATCGTCCCCTTCACCTGTTTTGTGCTACCGCTTCCGCTGCGAGTTTCCGGCTCGTAGCTACATCGAAGTTCCACTATTTCACCGGCTTCGTCTTTAATTACCTCCTCGCATTTTATTATATAAGCATATTTCAGGCGGACTTCACATCCTGGAGCAAGGCGGAAATATTTTTTAGGCGGATTTTCCATAAAATCGCTTTTTTCGATGTACAATTCGCGTCCGAATTTGATTTTACGTGTTCCGGCGTCCGGATTTTCGGGATTATTCACCGCATCCAGTTCTTCTATTTTTCCTTCGGGATAGTTAGTCAGCACAAGTTTCACGGGGTCGATAACGGCCATACGTCGAAGAGCTTTTTTATTAAGATCCTCGCGTACACAGTTTTCGAGCAGCAAAAGTTCGATTACATTCTGACGGCGCGCCAGCCCTACCCTTTCGGCGAAGTTCCTGATACTGTCGGGCGTATATCCTCGGCGACGCAATGCGCAGATTGTTGGCATTCGCGGATCGTCCCAGCCCGACACGTATCCGTTTTTGACAAGTTCCAGCAACTTGCGTTTGCTCATCACGGTGTATGTCAAGTTAAGACGCGCAAATTCATATTGACGCGAGGGGAATATTTCCAGCTTTTCGATAAACCATTCATACAGCGGACGATGTATGTCAAACTCCAGAGAGCAAAGCGAATGTGTGATATTTTCGCAGGCATCCGACTGTCCATGAGCGTAATCGTACATCGGGTATATACACCATTTGTCGCCCGTGCGATGGTGCGGAGCCTGTATGATGCGATACATTATGGGGTCGCGCATGAGCATGTTCGGATGCCCCATATCGATTTTTGCCCTCAGTACTTTTTCGCCTTCTTTAAATTCGCCGGCTCGCATACGAGCAAACAAATCAAGGTTTTCCTCCGACGAGCGCTCGCGCCACGGGCTATTTTTTCCGGCTTCGTTTATCGTTCCACGCGCCATACGTATTTGCTCCTGCGATTGGTCATCAACATAAGCCAAGCCTTTATTTATCAGCTCGCAAGCCCAGGAATAGAGCTGTTCAAAATAATCGGACGCATACAATTCGTTTGCCCATCGAAATCCCAGCCACTCGATGTCCTCTTTTATGGAATCGACATATTCCGTATCCTCCTTGACGGGATTGGTATCGTCGAATCGCAGATTTGTTTTGCCTCCGTATTTAGCAGCAAGTCCGAAGTTTACACAAATTGCTTTGGCATGTCCTATATGCAGGTATCCATTTGGTTCGGGCGGAAAACGTGTGATTATGCTTGAGTGTTTTCCCGACTTCAAGTCGTTTTCGATGATTTCTTCGATAAAGTTCAATGACTTCGATTCTTCCGACATTCTTCTTTGCATTTAATTATTGCGCAAAGATAACACATTTAATTCAATTTGGACGGTTGGAACGATTTCCGTAGCACCAGCAACGGTTGAACGAATTTTATCTCAATTAACTAAAAATGGCCTTATTAAACGAATTGGAACAAGAAAAGATGGTGAGCGGATAGTCAGTGATAAATGAGGGAATAAAAGCCCCGGATAAAGTGAGTATTGAATAAAATGAGGAGATAAAAGTGAATGAGACGATAAATCAAAATGCTTTTACATGAAATATCCTTAAAATTAGTGCGTTAAAATGAATGGCACTTTAAATTAGAACAGATTGTTATACAATAGTTATGTGGTAGTTATACATTGTGCTTCGCGAGTGTCATGTTTTCTGATCCCGAACAAAGCCAGACTGCGTAGCCTCTCTTAATTCTTAATTTTTAATTTTTTCTTATCTATTCCATTGACACAGAATGTAATACCTGCAAGTTTCTTTGCATTAAGTTTTAGTAATCCCTCGGCGGCAACGTTTTCGACATATCGCGATCTGTGAAACAAATGATACTGTATCGTCTTGTTTTTGAGAGAGATTAGTTTTAATCCAATTCCTCGCAGTCGCCATCCGATATCGTTATCTTCTCCGCAGCAAGCCGAAGTATAATCCTCGTCATATCCATTGATACGAATAACATATTCCTTTAAAACGCCCCAGTTAGAACCCCATATTTCCCTGTTTTTCTTTGAAATAGACGGGCGATAAGGGAAGAAAATCCCCTGCGCTATTTCAGAAGAACCCGACAAGAGCAGATTTATCAACGAAATCAGTTTCAGATTTTTTGTCGCCAGCAGTTTATTTGTCATTTTCTCGCTCATAAGAACTCTTCGACCGTAGTAATAAGCTCCTTTTTTGATATTTAGATCGTACATTTCCAGAAATTTACGATGCGGAATACAATCTCCATCGAGAAAAACCAGTTTTTCTCCTTTGGATATTTTTACGGCCTCATTCATAATCTTATTTTTCCTGAATCCGCAGTCCTCGTGGCTGACGTGAGCGATTGGAAAACGACATTCTTTCCTACAACGTTCAAGAAACAAGACCGTCTCAGCGGCATTATCATCTTCGGCAACAATCACTTCAAAATCCTGAAACGTTTGCCGTTTCAAGGCTTCAAAAATCAATTCCAGTCCCGGAATATTTTTATACGATGCTATAATCAGCGATATCATAAACTATTGTTTGACATTTATTTACGGTCATAATTTTTCATAAAAGACCTTTAACTAAAATTTCAGGCGCAAAGGTACAGAATTTTCATCGATCGGTTCAAAACAGATCTAAAAATTGTTAATTAACTTTGCAACGTTATTAATAGATATTTCCGCTTATGTCTGATATTAGAAAACTGCCGATAGGCATACAAAATTTCGAGAAACTGCGTA
>JAITGD010000038.1 GCA_031280885.1 Prevotellaceae bacterium
TTTGGGAAAAAACCAAAAGATTGGCTAAAACGAGACACAACAAAGTCGTACCTCGACGCAATAAGCAAGAGGACAAATGTCCCCTTGCCCCTCCTGATAACAATAGCGCATGGCGGCGCGACAGAAGATCACGGTACATGGGCGCACGATTATCGTAAAAATTCGCAGGAATTTATCGGAGAAAATGGAGTGTGGCTGGTGAGCGAAATATATGGCAAAAACATTTACATCAACACTCTCGCTGCAAAATTCAACTCCGAAACCCGCACGCGACGCCTTGCTTACGAGGCACAACCGGAAAACGAATTACATCGAAAAAAAATTTTAATTTTTAATTTTTAATTGATTGCGTCCTGAATCTCTCTTGTTTCCAAGAATCAGAACCTGAATCTTCCGCCGCCGCCTTGTCCGCCTTGTCCGCCGCGTCCACCGCGTCCGCCTCCCGGATATTGAGGCATCAGATCGTCGGGAGTAGCAGAGCTTCTCGACGGGAAAATATTGATACGATAGATGAAACTCAGCATAAAAAAGCTTGGCAAAGTGGTCGATTCTATATTCTGGGTATAGCCATTTCCGACGGTGTAGTTCATGCTTTTTCTTTGTTGCAGAACGTCGTACATTTTAAATTTCAGGCTGCCCACTCCGTATTTTTTATTGAATAGTTGTTTAGTGATCGATGCGTTCAACAATGTTTGACGAGTGTTGAAATCTTCGGTGTATCCGCTTCTGGCCGACCATTCTACGTCTGCATCAAGAGTAATGTTCCAAGGCAAATACCATGCCGTCGAACCGCCCAGCCCCCAGTCGAAAGTGTTACGGCTGTTTTCGGGCTGAAGCATGTTATTGACATTCTGATATGTTATCGAACCGTTAATTCCCAAGTCAAACAAGGTCGAGCGGTAATTAATATTTCCTCTGTCGGTTGTCGAAAAACTTTTTGTGCTGTTGAGTTCGCCGCCGGCGTATCCTTTTGCCTTGCTATAGTAGGCCATAAGGA
Organism: Prevotellaceae bacterium; assembly: GCA_031280885.1. Classification (GTDB taxonomy): domain Bacteria; phylum Bacteroidota; class Bacteroidia; order Bacteroidales; family UBA932; genus JAIRLF01. Next base: position 998 of record JAITGD010000038.1, read on the forward strand.
AGTTACCGACAGTAAGTTTCTTGTTTTTGAGCGGAGTGTTGAACATCGACATCAGGCGCAGATTCCAATTTCCGTTGACATTGGCGTAGGTGGTATTTTTGCTGCGGTCGGACGGGTTGATGGTCGTTACGGTAACAATGTCGTTAAACGAAAGATTTCCTTGAAGATCCACCGTATAGAAAAGCTGCTTTTCGGGTACCGATTTGCTGAATCGTGCCGACAGCCGATTAGAATAACTTGGCTTCAGATTCGGATTTCCTCTTACCACGTTCATCGGATTTGAATAATCCTCGTAATCAGCCAACTGTTTTGCTGATGGTTGATTCATTGTGCCGGCGTAATCGACGCGCAGATTAGTACGTCTATCGAACAAATAATTGAAATTCAATTCCGGCGAGATATTTATCACATTTTGTTCCAACAATCCTCCCGGCACAATCGAGTCGCCGACAAGATTTGGCAATCGTCGGCCATCTTCTGTCATTATCAATTCAGTAAGATCAGCATAAGATGGTTGCAGGGTTTTGTTTACCGAAGCCGACGGGTCGATATTGAGGCCGATGGTGTAGTTGAATTTCGCACGGATAGATTTGAATTTAAGACTGATCCGCTGTTCCGTAGCCTTACGAAGGACGCTACGGCTTTGATTTCCATTCAGCCGAGCGGTGTCGCGCCGTTGCGACAAATCGTAAGTGCTATTGACACTTTCGGTATCGTACTTGCTGTAGCGATATGCCAGCTGGACGAAATTATTGTGTCCCAGCGGCTCCACGTACGATACGAAAGTTCGTAAAGTAGTCGTCAAATTGTCGTTTTCGGGATGTTGATTGACTATCGAATCGCGATTGAAAACATTATTCGCGTATATTCCTTTATTCCAATACGAATCGCCTTGCGAATAGCTGTTATTATACGAACCCGTCAGACTCAGGCTCAACACCCGTCCCTGTTTTCGGAATCTGTGCGAATATTCGGCCGTTCCGCCGAGATTAAATCCTTCGCCGGCGTTTTTCGAATCGGCATTACCGCTATAAAGCGTGTCGCCCGATATTCCGGCAAAACTTTCGAAGCCTTCAAACCGCTGATTTTCGTAGCTTGTACTTTTATTATAACTGACGTTCGGGCGGAAAATGAAAGTATTAGACGTGTCGGGTTTCCAATCTAAACGCATATTCAATCCGAAGTTATTCGAAACATCTTCATTGTCGGTAATTTGCCTTTCGAGCCAGTTAGTAGTTTGATTCAGAAAAGTTTCTGTTTCGACCTTACGTTTAGCCTTACGATCGGAAGTATTGTACGACACATCAGCATTCAGCGACAATTTAGGCGAAAACTCCCTGTTCATCCCGAAAGCAAACTCCGTAGCTTCGTTTATTCCGCCGCTTCCCCGTCGCATACCTCTCATTCCTCCGAAACGTTGTCCGCCGAGATCCGAAGCGCCCATGTTGTTAGTATTGTTTGTTCTGGCCATCAGCGTAAATCTATTTGCGTCGCTCATCTGGTTCATCATTCCGGCGGCTTCGTATCGTGCCTCGCCATTCTTTGGAGCGTCGCGTCCGGCGCCGGCCATAGCGTTTATCATCAAGCCCTTTTTCATTCCTTCGTATGCAATTAGGTTGATTACCGTTTCTTCGCCTCCATCGTCGAAGCCTGTCATACGCGCCATATCGGTTCTACGCTCGAAGACCTGCACAGTTTTCACCATTTCGGCAGGAATATTTTTTGACGCCACCTTCGGATCGTCCGAAAAAAACTCTTTGCCTTCCACCAGAATCTTCTTGATTTCCTTTCCATTGACGGTTATTTTTCCATCCTTATCGACCTCCGCTCCGGGGAATCTCTTCAACAAATCCTCGATTACCGAATTTGCCGGAGTTTTAAACGACGCCGCATTATATTCCACAGTATCGTTGTTTACAAGCACTTCGGATGCTTTTCCTGTTACCACAGCCTCCTGCAATTCCTCGTCTCGATGCGAAAGCAGGATTAGTCCAAGCCTGCTTGTCGTTTGCGAAGAACTTAGGTTTATCGGCTGATACACATCCTTATATCCCAGCAAAGACACATGGACGATATATCGTCCGGCGCTTACGCCCGACAGCGAAAATTCGCCTTTCGAGTTACTTCCGCTTCCTTTGACAAAGGCGCTGTCGTTTGCTCTCAGCAGCCGCACAGCAGCCGATTCCACCGGCGCCTTGCTTATTTCGTCGGCCAACGAGCCAACTATCGTTTTATCATTCTGAGCATAAGCACAAAAAGAAAGGAATCCTGACAATAAAATCGCAAAAATATATTTTGACCTCATTAATTTATTATATTTCATTTTAAGGTTTCATTCGTAAATCATCGATTTCGACCCTGCAAAATCACCGCAAAGTTATCTCGACGCCAAATCGCAAACACCCAAAAAGACGTCGAAACGGCGAAAATTGGACTTAATTTGGACTTTTAGACTTTTGGACTTTTAGACTTTTAGACAAGCCGTCCCGTTAGGGACGGAATGTTGGTAGAAAACCCAAGCTCGCAAGCACCGTCCCGTTAGGGACGGAATGTGAAAATTGTTGATTTAATGTGTCGTGCATAAGATAGGGAGGCGCAATTAATCGCGCCTCTACGACGACAAACCAATAGGGCAAGGCATACCTTACTCCCACTTCCGAACAATTTGGAGTCTCAAAATGCAAGTGCGCTTCCAAAAGTCCAAAAGTCCAAAAAACTTTACTATCTTTGCCGTCTCTTTTACGGAGTTTATTTACGTTCTGTGAATTTTGGATTTTGGAACTAATTTATTAACAATTAAAATATTAATTACAATGAAAAAATTATTGATTTTACCAGCCATTGCGCTGATGTTTGGCGTAGCTTTTTCAAGCTGCAAAAAAGATGAGTCTAATATCGATGTTGCGGGAACTTACAAGGGTGAGTTAGCTATTCCTGCACTTGGACAGGCTCCGGCAGACACCATCAAAAATGTGAATCTGACCATGGTCAAAGAAAGCTCAGGATGGCAATTGAAATTGAATCAAGACATAACCATAGGCGGAATTCCGATGCCTTTGAATGTAGTTTGTCCAGTAAGTACATCGGATAAAGATGGAAAAGTTAATATCCAGGGAAACACAATCGTAGCTTTCCCCGAGCCTATTAATACTCCTTTTGTAGGAGAGGTTACTGAAATGCCTGTAGTCGTTAATGGAAATATTGACGGAAACGGCAATGCTGTTATTAATTTGCTAATGATGGGTGGTGTAATGAATGTTACATTCACCGGCAAGAAATAACAAGCTCATCACAAATCATCAAACAAAAAAATCGCCTCGCAAGGGCGATTTTTTTGTTTTGCATCGAAATGCTAAAAACAAAAACATTTATCTGATATGATATTGATTCGATTACAGCCGCTGCTTGTCTTTCTAACAATAACGGCTTTAACCCTTATGACGGGCTGCGGCAACGCTCCTGCGCCTCACAAGTCCGCCGCCGGCGGCGAAGAAGTTTCGTACAATCCGCGTCATGCAAAAGGTTTTTCGATACGCGAGGCCGGCGATACCACCTTCCTGAAAGTAATCAATCCATGGCAATTTGCTTCGGATGTGAAATTTGAGTACGCACTCGTTCCCGAAGCCTCGAAGGACGATATGCTGCGGATAAAAGTTCCGGTGCAAAGGGTAGTTTGCATGTCCACAACCCATGTAGCTTTCGTTTCGGCTCTGGAACAGACCGATGCGATTTGCGGTATTTCCGGCGTCGCTCATGTTTCCGATTCTGCCGTCAGAAGAATGTACGTCGAAAAAAAACTGTTCGATGTGGGATACGACGCCGGACTTTCATACGAACTGCTTTATTCACTGCGTCCCGACGTGGTTTTTGCCTACGGTGTGAAAGGCGAATTTGCCGTCGTCGAAAAAAAACTGAATGAACTTGGAATAAAAGTAGTTTACTTTGGAGAATATCTCGAAGACACGCCCTTAGGCAAGGCCGAATGGCTGATTCCCGTATCGCTCTTCTTCGGCAAGCGCGAAAAAGCCGAAATTCTCTTTGACGAAATAGAATCGGATTATGAACTTGCGAAAAAAACCGTCGCCGATGCCGCCATAACAAAACCTAAAGTGATGTTAAACATGCCTTTCAAGGATGTTTGGTATCTTCCGGGAAACAAAGGATACATGTCCGAGTTCTTGCGCGACGCCGGATGCAATTATATTTATTCGGACTACAACGAGCGCGAAAGCTATCCCGCAAGTATCGAAAAAGCTTACGCACTGGCTCAACAGGCCGATTTCTGGATTATCGGCGATCCTGTAAGATCGCTGAACGAAATCCGACGTATCGACCCACGACTGGCCGAAATACCCGCCTTCAAAAACGGACGGGTGTATAATAACAACTTCCGTACAAACGAATCGGGAGGAAACGATTTCTGGGAAGCAGGAACCGTCAAACCAAACCTTATTCTTCGAGATTTAATTAAAATATTCCACCCCGATTTACTCCCGCAATACGAGTTTTATTTCTACGAAAAATTGTTTTGAGAGAGATTCAGGATTACAAGAACCAAGAACCAAGAACCAAGACGCTACGCAGGCAGAATGATTAATTGGCTACGCAGTCTGGCTTATACGGACACAGGTAGAGACGGGGCGCGCCCCGTCTCTACATTGCGCCACACAATACTGCCGCAAACAATCACATAAATCAATCAAATCACTCTAAAATCACAGTTCCGACAGCGGCAGTGCGTTTCTGCATTTTAAATATTTCATTACCTTTACCGCCGAAACTTATAGTAAAGGATGAACGAGTTATACAATATATTGTCCATTTTCTTAAACGGCGGTTTGTTGCTGGCTTGTGGACTGATGTTGCTTTTTGCGGTTGTGCCCTCCTGTCCGTTGCTGGGGAACTATCGCAAGGCGCGTTACATGATGGCAGGCGCGTACCTGTTTTTTGTTGCCGTCGAAATAGCGAAATACCTGTTTCAATCTTCTCCGCCGGATGTCGGCGACATCGCTCTGAAGCAGACCGTTACCCTCGCCATTGCCGCCTCGCAGGCTTTCCTGTTTACCTTTGCACTGCTTGCGCTGCTGGACGTCCGCTTCCCCGGATGGGGGTATATTTTTCGCGAAGCAACGCTGGTGCTGCTGTTTATTACTGTCGTCTTTGCGGCTTATGCTTTCTGTTCCGGTGAAATATTCAAGGTCGTTTTCTACATCTTTGCCGCTCTGTATGCCCTGCTGCTGGTGCGATATACCTTACTGTTTCTCAACAGTTACCGTCTGTTTCGCCTGCGGATGGACAATTATTTTTCGGACGAGGAAGCCGGACGTTTGCGCTGGATTGCCTATTCTTTTTGCGCCGCGCTCGCCGTCGGAATCATGGCGCTGCTTTCATCACTGTTCATGTCCACGCTTGTTGCATTGCTGTTTGCAGTCGTATTCAATATCTTTTACAGCTATTTTGCTATACGGTTTATCAATTATGCGCATCAGTTTCAATCCATCGAACGCGCAAT
>JAITGD010000212.1 GCA_031280885.1 Prevotellaceae bacterium
TATGTAAACCGCGAAAATTTCGAGGGAATGCAAGGCTTCCACGCCGGCTGGCGCAAATCGGGCATCGGTGGCGCCGACGGCAAACACGGACTGATGGAGTATCTGCAATCGCAGGTGGCATACATACAGTTCTGAGATTTCAGGATTCAAGAACCAAGAGCCAGGACGTTTGGATTACTCCAAAATATCCTGGCTCTTATCATTGAATCCAAAAGTCTAAATGTCCAAAAGTCCAAAAGTCCAAAAGAAAAGTCCAAATGTCTTGGCTCTCAAAATCCTGGTTCTTGGTTCCTTAAGAACATTTCGAGTGTCCGCAGTTTTTGCAGACGAGGCAACCTTCTTCGTAAACCAAATCGGAGGAGCTGCATTGCGAACATTTTTCGCCTGTTGCGGCTTCGGTGCCGTCGGGGATATAGCGTTTGAGCGCCCTTTCGATACCGTTTTTCCAAGTGTTGATAGTTTCGCTATCGAGTTCGAGTCCGTTCACCAAATTAACTACGTCAATAATAGGCAAGCCGTTGCGTAAGACGCCGGAAATCAGCTTTGCATAGTTCCAAAATTCTTTGTCGAACATGTGCGAAATACCTCCTAAAGTGTTGGTATATCCGAATTTATCTACATATTGAAAATGATATACTGAGGCTCCTTCGATTTTATCTTTTATTATTTTGCCCATGCTCACTGATTTAGGAAGCACGCGAGTATCTTCGTCGAGCATACCTGTAAAGATTTCGTAGGGACGGCCTTTGTATAGACCGACGAAGGCAATCCATTGTTCGTTCTTGTTTTTGAAGCGAATAACTTCTGCGTCGAGCGATTCGGGACGTTTTTTCGGGAAGAAAGATTCCGGCCCCTCCTTATTTTCTTTTTTATTGGATATAAGTACCCCCGAGCGCGAGCCTTCGCGATAAACTGTGATTCCCTTACATCCACTTTTCCAGGCAGTTTCGTAAACTGTTGATACCATTTCTTCCGAAATATCTTCGGGAAGATTTACTGTTACGCTGATTGAATGATCGACCCATTTCTGCATTTTTCCCTGCATTTCCACCTTGCTGATCCAATCGACGTCGGCCGAAGTTGCTTTGTAATAGGGCGATTCTTGCACTAATTTATCGAGACGGTTTTGGTCGTATCGTTTCACCTCGTCTATATTATAACCATTTCTTTCGGCCCAGGTGAGGAATTTATGATGGAAAACGAAATACTCCTCAAATGAATCGCCAACTTCGTCCACATAAGCTACTTTTGCGCTTCTGTCGTTTGGATTGACCTTGCGTCGGCGTTTATAAACCGGCATGAATACCGGTTCGATGCCCGAAGTAGTTTGCGTCATCATGCTTGTAGTGCCTGTTGGAGCGATAGTTAGCATCGAAATATTTCGACGTCCGTACTGCATAAGGTCTCGGTACAAGTTTTCGTCTTCTTTGCGAATACGTTGAAGCATTGGATTATTTGCTTCGCGTTTGGCGTCGAAAATTTGGAAAGTGCCGCGTTCACGGGCAAGTTCCGACGATTGTCGATAAGCTTCCATCGCCAAGATTTTCTGTACTCCCACTGCAAAATCGGTTGCTTCCGGCGAGCCATAGCGCAGTCCAAGAGCGGCAACCATATCGCCTTCTCCGGTGATTCCCAGACCTGTACGTCGTCCTCCCATTGCTTTTTTCTTGATTTTTTCCCAGAGTAATCTTTCCACCCGTTTTACTTCGGCTTCTTCGGGATCTTTGCTGATTTTCTTGAGTATAGCATCGATTTTTTCCAATTCCAGGTCGATAATATCGTCCATAATTCTCATTGCTTTTCGGATGTGAACCTTGAATTTGTCGAAATTGAAAGAAGCTTCGCGAGTAAACGGATGATTTACATAGCTATACAGGTTTACAGCCATCAGACGGCAACTATCGTACGGGCAAAGCGGTATTTCGCCACAGGGGTTTGTAGAGACGGTACGATAGCCCAGATCGGCATAGCAATCGGCTGGTGATTCGCGTATTATCGTATCCCAGAACAGCACTCCGGGTTCGGCAGATTTCCATGCATTATGGATGATTTTTTTCCACAATTCTTTGGCGTTTATTTCCTGACGTACTTTTGGATGTTTCGAGTTTACAGGATATTGCTGCATGTACATTTTGTTTTCGAGGGCGCAGCGCATAAATTCGTCATCGACCCGTACCGACACATTTGCTCCGGTAACTTTTCCGGCTTCCATTTTTGCATCGATAAAATGTTCTGCATCAGGATGTTTTATTGATATTGACAGCATCAATGCTCCTCTTCGACCGTCCTGAGCCACTTCTCGCGTCGAGTTTGAAAAACGTTCCATAAAAGGAACTACTCCTGTGGAAGTCAAAGCACTATTCAAGACCGGACTTCCTGTTGGACGTATTTCCGAGAGGTCGTGTCCTACACCTCCACGCCGTTTCATCAGCTGCACCTGTTCTTCGTCAAGTCGCATGATTCCACCGTATGAATCAGCTGTTTTGTCATGTCCTATCACAAAACAATTCGACAGAGAGGCAGTTTGCAGGTCGTTACCTATTCCGGTCATCGGGCCTCCCTGTGGAACTAAGTATCTGAAATCCTTAAATAAAAGATAGATTTCGTCTTCGTTCATCGCATTTGGATATTTTTGTTCCGTGCGAGCAATTTCCGCAGCTATACGACGGTGCATATCGTCGGGCGTCAGCTCGTAAATATTTCCAAATGAGTCCTTCATCGCGTATTTTTGCACCCACACAGTGGCTGCAAGTTCATCGTCTTTGAAATAGACCTTACTTGCGGCAACGGCGTCATCATATTTGCAGATTTTCCGTTCGTGTTTAGGCTTTGACGCGCTGATTTCATCGCTGTTAGCAGCGAAAAAGTTTGTTTCAGTTTTGTTTTCCGACATAGGCTTGTCTATAGTCGGATTAATTTCGTTTGATACCATGTATGTCAAAATGTTATAATTGTGTTTTTATATAAATTTATAAATTTAAATTACTTACGCATTATTTCTAAAATTCAACTTCAAGCGATTCATGTTATATAACTATTAATAACTGATTTAATATGTTTTCGCCTCCGAAGAATGCCGACGCAAATTAGAACAATCAGCAAAGCAAAAATCACTACCCCCAATAAACTTATCAACGGTGTAATTAACAATTGCAAGTTACTGTCTGATATACAGAAGATAAAGTGCAGTAATTTTTTTTGAAGACAAGAGAGATTCAGGATTGCAAGAGTCAAGAACCAAGAGCCAAGACCGCTACGCAAGCTGACTTGACGCATCCGTAAAATATGCATCATTTGCAGTGCAAAACGACAATCAAACCAGCCTGCGTAGCGTCTTGATTCTTGGTTCTTGGTTCTTGGTTCTTGAAATCCTGAATCTCTTTTAATTCTTAATTGACTGCGTAGCAGTCCTGATTCCTGGTTCTTGAAATCCTGAATCTCCCATTCATAATTTTTATATACCTTTGCGGCGATAATTAAATAATAATAATCTGATACTTTGCTTACAAAGTACAAAAAAGAATGTTAGTTTTATGAACCACAAACCTGCTGTTGTGATTTTATGCGGAGGCGGCCCCGCTCCGGGAATGAATACCGTAATCAGCGCGGTATCAAAGTCGTTTTTGAACGACGGATATCGTGTAATCGGGCTGCACGAAGGCTACAAGAATCTGTTCAAACCCGAACAGGAAATCCAAGAAATCGATTTCGAGTATGCCGACAGAATCTTTAATCGAGGAGGCTCTAACCTGAGAATGAGCCGTTACAAGCCGAAAAACGAAGAATTTAAACCGGATTTCTTTGTAAAAAACAACATTAAATTGTTGGTAACAATCGGCGGCGACGATACTGCTTCGACGGCTAATCGCATCTCGAAATATCTGGCTGAACACAATGTGAAAATCCAGAACATTCACGTACCTAAGACCATAGACAACGACTTGCCCTTGCCCGAAGGAATCTCAACTTTCGGATACCAATCGGCTAAAGACGAGGGAGTTAGAATAGGTACAGCTGTTTACGAGGACGCTCGCACCAGCGACCAATGGTTTATAATGGCCGCAATGGGTCGCGAAGCCGGACATCTCACCTTCGGAATCGGCGCCGGATGTCATTATCCGATGATTGTCATCCCCGAAATGTTCAACAAAAGCGAAATTTCGCTCGACAAAATCGTCCGCTTAGTGATCTCATCCATCCTAAAACGCCGTCTGATTGGCGTGCCTTATGGCGTGGGAATCATCAGCGAAGGTGTATTTCATTCGCTTTCCGACGAGGAAATCAAATCCACAGGTATTCAGTTTACTTACGATGCGCATGGACATCCCGAACTCGGCACGGTGAGCAAAGCGCATATCTTTAATGTGCTTGTTCAAAACAAATTGAAGAGTATAGAATTTGACGTAAAAACTCGTCCGGTAGAATTGGGCTACGAACTACGTTGCATTCCACCGAAGGCTTTCGATTTGATGTACTGCAACTTGCTTGGAATTGGCGTTAAAATGCTTTTCGACCAGGGACATACCGGATGTATGGTAACGTCCAACGAGCGCGGCGATGTAAAACCGCTTCAATTGAAGGACATGGAAGATCCGAAAACCGGCAAAATCGGTACGCGAATGGTGAATATCGACGGCTCGAAAGCGCAAATCGTAATGCGTCGCGGGATGCACTTTATTACTTCCGACGATTATGAAGCTGCTAAACAGTATGTTGCTAATCCCGAAGAATTTGATTTCTTCAAAATATTGAATTGGGAAAAATAGGGAAGTACATTCCAATTTGAAAAAATCCTCGCCGATTCAACACAAGGCGAGGATTTTTTGTTTCAGATGAGCTGTGTTTCTACATTTTTTCGGGGACGTCGATTCCCAACAATTTCATTCCGCGCTTGATGATTTCGGCTATTTGTGCCGACAGCGCTAAGCGAAGCCTCCGTTTCTCGCAATTTTCTTCCTTCAGAATCGGGAAATCGTGATAAAACTGGTTGAAACTTTTAACCAACTCGTAGATATAGTTGGCTATCAGGGCTGGAGAATAATTCAGTCCGGCCAAAGCCAGCGTTTCGGGGAAATCTGCGATCAATTTTATCAGTTCTCTTTCTTTTTCGCCGGGTTCTATTTCGACGAGCATTTCGGCATTGAAATCCTCTGCCTTGCGCAATATCGATTTAATCCGTGCATGTGCATATTGAATGAAAGAGCCGGTATTTCCATTGAAATCAATCGATTCGCGTGGATCAAAGAGCATGGTTTTCTTTGGATCGACTTTCAGGATGAAATATTTCAAAGCGCCAAGTCCTATCATATTGACAGTTTCTTCGGCTTCTTGTTCAGACATTTCGTCGAGTTTTCCAAGTTCTTCTGACATTTCTCTTGCTGTGCGACGCATTTCTTCGACAAGTTCATCGGCGTCCACCACAGTTCCTTCGCGCGATTTCATTTTGCCTTCGGGAAGTTCGACCATCCCGTATGAAAGATGGTAAATATTTGTAGCCCACGTATATCCAAGCTTCGAAAGTATCAATTTCAACACCTGAAAGTGATAGTTTTGCTCGTTTCCTACCACATATATCATGTTGTCGAAATGAAATTCTCCCTGTCTTTGTTCGGCAGTTCCAAGATCCTGAGTCATATACACCGAAGTCCCGTCGCTACGCAACAGCAGTTTTTGGTCAAGTCCATCGGCAGTTAAATCAATCCAAACCGAGCCGTCGTCCTTAGTAAAAAACACATTTTTTTGCAGACCTTCTTCGACGATTTTTTTTCCAAGCAAGTAGGTATTAGATTCATAGTAAATCTTGTCGAATGAAATTCCAAGGCGAGCGTATGTTTGGTTAAAACCCTCATACACCCATTCGTTCATTGTTTTCCAGAGATCAATTGTCGTCGGATCTTTTGCTTCCCATAATCGCAACATTTCTTGGGCTTCGATGAAAATTGGCGCCGTACGCTCGGCCTCGTCGCTCGCCACTCCGCCGGCTTTAAGTTCTTCTATTTGACGTTTATACTCTCTGTCGAACATCACATAATAATCGCCCACAAGTTTATCGCCTTTTTTTTCTGACGATTCGGGAGTTTCTCCCTTGCCGAATTTTTGCCAGGCAAGCATTGATTTGCAGATGTGTATTCCTCTATCATTTACCAAATTTACCATTTTGACTTCATGTCCGCAAGCTTTCAGAATCTGCGCTACCGACCATCCCAGCAAGTTGTTACGTACATGTCCCAGATGCAGAGGTTTGTTGGTGTTAGGCGAGGAATATTCGAGCATTATACGTTTTCTCGACGAGTTTTTTTTCTCAAAACCATACTCTTTATTTCGTATGCAATTGTTCAACAGTTGCATCCAGAGCGAAGCTTTCATTCGGATGTTCAAAAAACCCTTTACGATGTTGAAATCCTCTATTTCGACACAGCTGGATTTCAATTCGTTACCAATTTCAAGGGCAGTGATTTCGGGCGATTTCTTGCTGATTTTCAGAAGAGGAAATACAACAAAAGTATAATCGCCTTCAAACTCTTTGCGCGTTTTCTGTATCTGCAAGATATTTTCGGGGAGATCTGCCCCGTACAGCTTTGACACTGCTTGTTTTACAGCGTTTTTTACTATCGTTTCTACATTCATTAGACAGTTAATTTACCGACGCAAAATTAATAAATAAAATCATATTCATACACTTTCGGCTCAATTTTTTCAGCCAAAATATTTATTTTTTCACGCAAAATACCGATTAATTCATTATATTTTTCGTCATCGCTTTTATTATT
>JAITGD010000075.1 GCA_031280885.1 Prevotellaceae bacterium
GCCTTGCGCGCAAGGCCATCCTACTAATTCATAATTCATACTGCGTAGCAGTCCTGGCTCTTGGCTACTACAATCTTGGCTCTCTTTGGTTCCTGCAATCTTGGTTCTCTTTGCATCGATAAAAGTACATTCTTAAAAAATGCTTAAATTTGCAGCAGTAAAATGATAACTTTATTTATGAGACATTTATATTTTTTGATGCTTTTATCGTTTGCAATTTTCGCCGGCAGCGAGGCCGCAGTGGGACGCAGCCCCGAGGTCAAAATCATGACCTTCAACATAAGATTCGATAATCCTGCGGATGGAGTGAACTCGTGGAGTCATCGCAAGTTACATGCTGCAAACTGCATCTCGTTTTATGAGGCCGACATTGTCGGTCTTCAGGAAGCGCTCTTGCACCAACTTACCGATTTAACATCCTATCTTCCTGATTACGCATATCTTGGGCTTGGACGCGACGACGGTAAGGAAAAAGGAGAATTTAGCGCGATACTTTATAAACGCGACCGGTTCGAGGTACTTAAAAGCGCAACTTTTTGGCTTTCGGAACAACCTGAAAAACCAGGCAAAAAGGGCTGGGACGCCGCCTGTCCGCGTGTGGTTACTTGGGCTTTATTGAAGGACAAAATCAGTGGAAAAGAGCTATATATCTTCAATACCCATTTCGATCATGTTGGCAAGGAGGCGCGGCGCGAAAGCAGCAAAATGCTTCTATCCGAAGTAAAAAAGATAGCGCAGGATAAAAATGCCGTCATAACAGGTGATTTCAATGCCACTGTTGATGAAGAAGTTATCGCAATACTTACCGACACGAAAAATCCCGACAAATTTGTCGATTCGCGTCAGATAGCAGGGCTTCGATACGGACCCGATTACACCTGGCATAACTTCGGACGAGATAATTCGGGTAGAATTATCGACTTTATCTTTGTTAAAGGTAAGGGAATCAAAGTAAAAAAGAGCGGAATTTTAGTCGAAAAACCCGAAAACGAAGTTTATCTCTCTGACCACAACCCGGTGCTGTGCGTATTGAACATTGAATAAAATATTTACGATAAAAATGACAAGCGTATGAAAACGAAAGGAAAAGTAAGCGGCATTATCGCAAATCTGGTGATAGTAGAGGTGGATGGCCCTGTATCTCAGAACGAAATCTGCTATGTAAAACTCGGCGAGGTCGATATGATGGCCGAGGTAATCAAAATTACAGGCGACAAGGCCTATGTGCAAGTGTTTGAAAGTACTCGCGGGCTGAAAGTCGGTTGCGAAGTAGAATTTCAAGGACACATGCTCGAAGTAACTCTCGGACCCGGAATACTTTCGGGTATATTCGACGGGCTGCAAAACAATCTTAAAACGATGGAAAGCGTGTTTCTGAAACGCGGAGAATATACTTCGGCACTGGATAGCGAAAAATTATTCGCATTCAAGCCATTGGCTAAGATTGGCGACACTGTAAAGGCAGGAGACTGGCTCGGCGAAGTGATAGAAAACTGGCTGCCACACAAGATTATGGTTCCCTTTAAGTTCGACGGAGAATATATCGTCAAAAATCTTGCCTCCGAAGGCGGATATACAGTAATTGATAAGATTGCGACATTGATCGACGAAGAGGGTAATAATCATGAAATTAACATGGTTCAACGCTGGCCGGTAAAGGTCGCTATCACGGCGTATCGAGATAAGCCGCGTCCCTTCAAAGTGATGGAAACAGGCGTGCGGGTTATAGATACGTTTAATCCTATAGCAGAGGGAGGTACGGGCTTTATACCCGGCCCCTTCGGATGCGGCAAAACGGTACTGCAACATGCGCTGGCCAAACAAGCCGAAGCCGACGTGATAATAGTGGCCGCCTGCGGAGAACGTGCCAACGAAGTGGTCGAAATCTTTGTGGAATTTCCCGAACTCGACGACCCGCGTAGCGGACGTAAATTGATGGAACGCACGACGATAATCTGTAATACCTCTAACATGCCCGTGGCGGCGCGCGAAGCTTCGGTTTATACTGCGATGACTATAGGCGAATATTACCGAGCTATGGGTTTGAGAGTGTTGCTATTGGCCGATTCGACCTCGCGCTGGGCGCAGGCTTTGCGCGAAATGAGCAATCGTTTGGAGGAACTTCCCGGAGCCGACGCTTTTCCGATGGATTTGTCGGCCATCATTTCAAACTTCTATTCGCGAGCTGGTTATGTAAATCTGAATAATGGACAAAGCGGCTCGGTAACTTTCATTGGCACAGTGTCGCCGGCAGGCGGTAATCTGAAAGAGCCGGTAACCGAATCGACGAAAAAAGTAGCCCGCTGTTTCTACGCTCTGGCTCAAAGCCGTGCCGATAGTAAACGATATCCCGCAGTTGATCCTGTGGATAGCTATTCAAAATATCTTGAATATCCTGAAATCCAAGAATATCTTAACACACAGATCGAAAATAATTGGGTAAAAAATGTACACGAAGCTAAAAATGTGGTGCTTCGAGGCAAAGAGGCTGCCGAGCAAATCAATATTTTGGGCGACGACGGCGTTCCGGTCGAATATCACGATCGTTTTTGGAAATCAGAACTTATTGATTTTGTGATTCTTCAACAGGATGCCTTTGATAAAATTGACGCATCGACGCCAATCGAACGACAAAAATATATGCTTGGGCTTGTTCTTGACATCTGCCGACGTCAGCACGAATTTGAGGACTACGAGAAATGTTCCTCCTTCTATAAAAGCATTATCAACACGCTGCGACAATTGAACTATTCCGAGTTCAATAGCGAAAGATTCAAGAGCTACGAACAGGAATTGAACGACAAAGTGAAGGCCGCATAAATACGTAATGGGTGCAAAAAATGCTCCATTGAAGTAACACTATTTTACGTGTAGTGTTCTTTGCAAGGTGCATATTTTTGCAGAAAACGTTCCCTTAAAGTAACATAATTTGATATATAATGTTCTTTTAAAAGTGCATATTTTGGCAATAATGTTCCTTTGAAAATACATTTTTATGCATAAAATGTTCCATATATAAAACTTTTTGTACCTTTGCCGAAAATTTAGATTATGGATTTATTAATTAAAAGTTTTACGAGAATATTGAATGCTTTGCCGAATCATCACAGGAGATACCTCTATGATTCAATTGATTGGGAAGGACGATTGATTGGCCTGACCGGAGCAAGAGGCACGGGAAAAACAACCTTGCTGTTGCAGTATATCAAGGATAATTTTCCGCAAAAAGAGAAGGTTTTGTATGTAAGTTTGGACAATATTTGGTTTACCAAAAACAGTTTGCTCGATTTGGCAGATAAATTCGACGCTTACGGCGGAAAGTACTTGTTTCTGGACGAAGTTCATAGGTATCCGAACTGGGCTATTGAGTTGAAAAACATCTACGATAGCTTTCCGGAAATGTACGTCGTTTTTACAGGTTCGTCGATGCTGGAAATCTACAAATCAAATGCCGACTTGTCGCGAAGAGCAATCTGTTATGAGCTGAAGGGATTGTCGTTCAGAGAATTTTTGCTGCTTGAACATAAAATTGATTTTCCGGTTTTTGTCTTGAACGAAATTCTGGAAAAACACCAGACAATCGCCTCCGACATTATTGCGAAAATAAAAATCTTGCCGGCCTTTAAGAATTATCTAAGATACGGCTATTATCCGATTTTTAGAGAAGGATTAAAATCGTATCCTAATCGAGTACATAATGCGATTAATTCTGTATTAGACAATGATTTGCCCTCAATAGAACATATAGAATACACTACTATTTTCAAAATCAAAAAACTTTTGATGTTGCTTGCATCTTTGGTGCCGTATTCGCCGAATATCAACGCTTTAAGTAACGAAATAGAAAGCAGTAGAGCGCATACTTTGAGGTATTTGGAATATCTGAGAAAAGCAGCAATGATTCAAACATATCTGTATCCGAAGAAGAGTATGAAAATGCTCAGTAAACCGGATAAAATTTATCTGAATAACAGCAATTTACTCTATATTTTGACAAATGAAAACGCAAATATCGGCAATGTCAGAGAGACATTTTTTGCTAATCAAGTGTCGGCAAAATATACCGTCAATACTGCTAAAAGAGGTGATTTTGAAGTGGGAGAATTTGTGTTTGAGGTGGGAGGCAGTAGCAAAAAATACAAGCAAATTGCCGATATTCCAAATAGTTATTTAGTTGTTGACGAAACTGAAGTGGGCTATGGAAACAAAATTCCGCTTTGGTTGTTTGGATTTTTGTATTGACGTTAAAAAACATGTATTACTTTTGCATTTTTATTGTATAGGTATTTATTTTAACATCATGCACATTAGCTTCCAACAATGAAGAACAAATACATTGATTTAATCGAGCAAACCTTCGATTTTCCGCAGCCCGAATTTAAGGTGCCAGATAACTTCTTATATTTTAATGACATTCCTTTGATGGATGTTATCAAACAATACGGAACTCCGCTGAAGATTACGTATCTTCCTAAAATCAGCCAGAATATACAAAAGGCTAAACGTCTGTTCAATGTGGCGATGGCAAAGGTGGATTACAAGGGCGATTATAATTACTGCTATTGCACTAAAAGTTCGCATTTTGCCTTCGTGCTTGAAGAAGCGCTTAAAAATGATATTCATATCGAAACTTCATCGGCTTTCGATATTAATCTTATCGAAGAATTGTATTCGCAAGGGCTGATTAATAAGGATAAGTGGATTATTTGCAACGGGTTCAAGAAAAAATCATACGTAGATAACATCGCCGGACTGATAAACGAGGGCTGGAAAAATACCATTCCGGTGTTCGACAATATGCGCGAGGTTGATATGTTCGACGAAGCGCTCGAAAAACCGTGCCGTATTGGAATCAGAATCGCCGCCGAAGAACAGCCGAAATTCGAGTTTTATACCTCGCGTCTCGGTATTCGCTACAGCGACATCATCTCGTTCTACGAACAGAAAATCAAAGATAACAAGCTGTATGAGTTGAAGATGTTGCATTTTTTTATAAACACCGGCATCAGCGACGAAGCTTACTATTGGAACGAATTATCGAAATGCGTCAATGTGTATTGCGACCTTAAAAAGATCTGTCCGACACTGGATTCGCTCAATATAGGCGGAGGTTTTCCGATAAAAAATTCGCTGCAATTCAACTACGATTACGAATACATGGCAGAGGAAATCATCGCCCAAATAAAAAGTATATGCGTGCAGCGCGACGTGCAGGAGCCGGATATCTACACCGAATTCGGAAGTTTTACCGTAGGCGAAAGTGGCGCAGTGATTTACTCCATTCTCGGCGAAAAACAGCAGAACGACCGCGAACGCTGGTATATGATTGATGGTTCGTTTATTACCAATTTACCCGATACCTGGGCAATAAAGCAGCGTTTTGTGCAGATGGCCGTCAATCGATGGGATTGCGAATATCAGCGCGTAATGTTGGGCGGATTGACCTGCGACAGTGGCGATTACTACAATTCTGAAGCACACGCCAACGCAATTTTCTTGCCAAAACTCGACCCCGAAGAAACTCTGTACGTGGGATTTTTCCACACAGGAGCATATCAGGAATCTATATCGGGATACGGCGGGATTCAGCATTGCCTGCAACCTGCTCCAAAACACATAATTATCGATCGCGACGAAAATGGCGAATATTATACCCGACTGTTCAGCAAGGAACAAGGCTATCGTCCTATGCTTAGGATACTTGGATATTGATAAAGAACCAGGAATCAAGAGCCAAGAACCAGGAATCAAGAGCCAAGAACCAGAAATCAAGAGCCAAGACAGCTGCGCAGGCCGGTTTGATGAATTAGAAAACAGAGGACAGTTTAAAAAATCAAGAGAAGGAGCGAATGATTAAACATCAAAAGGACAAAAAATGTGGGCAGCCTCAATATTCAATCCCCAATATTTGCTACTCAATCCCCAAAAATGAAAGTATATTTTTCGCTGCTTAAATCACGTATTTTGGGGATTTTTAAATCGCCCGTCGCCGTGTGGAAATCCATGAAAGGCGAATCGGGTTATATTATTGAAACAGTGGCATATCTGTTCGCGTATTGTGCAACGACGGGTTTTTCATCGCTTGTGCGCAAGGACGATAGCTGGGCGCCGGAAACTTTCATTCCCTTTTGCGCGCTATTGTTATCGTCTGTGCTTGTGCGTTTTGTGTCGCCCGACATGCGCAAAACCAATTGGGAAGGTTCGTTGAATTTGATAACATACTCATATTTCCCGTTTTTGCTCGCATTCACCTTGAGCTACATCTTCGGAAAAAGGCAGTTTATTCTTCCTGTCGGATTAGTTTATTCACTTATATTAAGCGTCTTAGCTATTCGTATTTTTACCGGCGCACGAACATTCAAGTGCTTTTTGCTTGCTCTGGCAACCGTCGCAGTAGTTCTTTTTAGTATGTACGCCGGACGGGTATTTTTGAGTTGAAAATTGAAGCCCGATTGCTCGACGAAGGTCAAAAAAATCCCTAAAATAGGGGATTGCACATTATCGGCAACACCGGTAATTTTGTACTTTGATTTATTAATTTTTAAATGGAATTAAAACATGAGTAAAAAAGGTATCTTTTACGGATCTTCTTCCGGTAACACGCAGAACGTCGCCGGATTAATCGCAGCTGGCCTGGGCATAGCCGAAAGTGATGTTTTCGATGTTGCAACAGCAACTTCTGAAAAACTGCTTGGATATGACGTCTTGCTTTTAGGCTCATCTACTTTGGGTTACGGCGATTTACAGGACGATTGGGAAACTTTCATCGGCAAACTCGAAAAGACGGATTTATCAGGCAAAAAAGTAGCTGTTTTTGGCACAGGCGATTCGTCGGCCTACTCCGACACTTTTTGCGACTCCATCGGCCTCATCGCCGAAGCCGCTGAAAAAGCAGGAGCTACGCTCGTAGGCGCCGGAATCGATGCTTCCGGATATTCCTTCGACGATTCTAAAGCGCTCAAAGACGGCGCTTTCTGCGGATTGCCCATAGACGAAGACAACGAACCGGCGAAAACCCGCGAAAGAGTTGAGGGCTGGATAGAACGTCTGAAAGCTGAAATCGATTGAAAAATAGTCATTATGGATAAGTTGATGGTTATTTCGCACTTGATATACGAGTGCAAAAAAGGTGTTCGCAGCGCAGCGCTTTGCACCCTGCGCGACGAATACCGCGAATCGGCCGTATCCAAATTGAAAGCCAGCGGGATGGCATATTTTATTTGTCCCGTCGCAGGCAACAGAATCAATGTCTTTTTTGGGACGGAAGTTTGTATCGACGTAATCAGCAGCTTCTGCAACAAGCCGTTGAACAAACTTTCGCCTGAGGAAGATTTCATGCTCGGAGCCATTCTGGGATACGGCATTTCGGAACAATGCCTGCGTTATCGCAAAATGAATGAACGCGCCTCGATCTTTGCGGCAAACGCTGCATTGCGATAAAAGACTCATAATAACGTTAAAAAATATCGAAAAATGAATTATGGCTTATTTTCTGAAAGAATGAAACTTGCTGATTTGGTGCTTACCAACTATCGGCTACTTTATGTTATGCCTTGTTTCGATATCGGACTTGGTTTCGGCGAAGCCACTGTGAAACAGGCTTGCGAAGCAAAAGGCATTTCAACTCATTTATTTCTACTTGTTTGCAACATCTACACCTTCGACGATTATCGTCCCGAACCTGAAACGCTGACTCAAATTCGCCTTGCCGATTTGATGAAATATTTGACAAATTCACACAAGGATTACCTCGAAAACAGAATGCCTAAAATAATCACTCAAATACTTGATTTGATTGATGAAAACGACGTTCCGCATGGAAAAATGATCATCGCTTTCTGTGAAAAATACAGAAAGGAAGTGGTGGCGCATTTTGCCTACGAAGAACAAACTGTGTTCCCGTACATCGAATCGCTGCTTGGAGGAGGAAAGTCTAAAAGCTACAAAATCAAGGAGTACAAAGGAAATCACAGCGATTTGGATTCCTCGTTGAGCGATCTGAAAAACATCATTATTAAATATTTACCTTGTGAACATCTCGCAGACCAACGTCGAGAGACGCTCATTAGCCTGTTTCTGTTTGAGTTAGATTTGAGCAAGCACACTCTGCTGGAAGATAAAATACTGATTTATTTGGTAGAACAAATGGAAAATAAACTAAATGAATAGGGTGAAACGACTGAAAACGGTAATTGTCGAGCCTTCGCCTATAGTCGGACGCGGGCTTGAATCCTTGCTCGGCGAACATCCCGAATTTGCTGTTGCAAAAACTTATTGTGATTTCCACAATTTCGCAGAAAATCAATCGAATTATCTCTTTGATCTGGCTTTGATAAACCCTGTCTTTGTTGCTTCTAACTCGGAATTTTCGATGCGCGATCTCTTTCCCGACGACACTCAAACGGTGTTTGTGGCTATATTATACAAATACGTTAATCCAGAGATAATTGGCGAATTTGATGGTACTCTGGATATTTATAACGATGGAGAAACTATTATAAATAAACTACTCGAAGTAGTTGATATTCGCCGCAATACAAGATCGCGAAACAGCGACGAAAATTCTGAGCTTTCAGATCGAGAAAAGGAAATCCTCGCGGCAGTAGCAAAAGGTATGACTAACAAGGAAATAGCCGATAAATACTGTCTTTCGGTGCATACCGTCGTTTCGCATCGCAAAAATATTGCCAAGAAAATAGGCATAAAAACCGTGGCAGGCCTTACGATTTATGCGATATTCAACAATCTTATATCGCAAAACGACTTGCTTTAAAGCAGAGGGCAAATTACTGATTCAATGATATTTGCGGTGAGGGGGGGATTTGAACCCCCGGTACGGTTTCCCGCACGGCAGTTTAGCAAACTGCTGGTTTAAGCCACTCACCCACCTCACCTCGGTTGTAAATGACGGCGCAAAGATAATGATTTTTTAGAAACGCAAACAAATTTTCCCAAATTTTTTCATCACAAACACGAGAAAGTATTACCTTTGTGCAAGTTTAGAACGACAGAGATGGAACTGAAATTCGATAAAAAGTTATTTGAAACCGGTATGACGAGAGACAAAAAGCGTAGTTTTTCAATCGCAGATAGTCCAAAAATACCGTAAAACAGACTATGTTTTGGAATCAGGAGCAATTGAAGACATTTTTCGACAATTATTTTATGCGGTGCAATCCAAAATCAAAAAGGCCAACAATCTGCTTGTGAGATTATTGGCCTTTGATAAAGTACCTCGGGCGGGACTTGAACCCGCACGGACATTGCTGCCCACGGGATTTTAAGTCCCGCGTGTCTACCAATTCCACCACCAAGGCAGGTAATATTAATCGGCTGCAAAGGTAAGTATTATTTTTGAATCTTGATGCAAATTAAATTTGACAATCGCATAACAACTGTATAACAACTGAATAACAACTGCATAACAACTGTATAACAATCGTATCAACCTTGGAAATTATTTTATCTACAGCATATTTACCTAATACGGAGTATTTTGGAAAGTTATTGTTATCTTCTTCAGTCCGAATGGAACGTTACGAGAATTACGTCAAACAAAGCTATCGAAATAGATGTGAAATATTGACTTCCAATGGAATACTGCCACTGATCATCCCCATAAAACGCAGACACGGCGAGAAAATGCCGGTGAAAGACGTCAGAATTGATTACGATACTAATTGGCAAACAATTCATTGGCGAGCAATAAGCGCAGCCTATAGCTCGTCGCCGTTTTTCAATTATTATATCGACGATTTGTTGCCATTCTACGAAAATCGCGAAGAATTTCTGTTCGATTTCAACTTGAAATTGATATTCAAATTAATGGAAATCTGTGGGATAAGCACAAAAATCGAATTTACTTCGCATTACGAATCTCATTACGAGGACGCTTTGGATTTTAGAACCTCGCTGAGTTCGAAATCAAAAAACAATTCGGACAACTCGTACAAACCGACGCCTTATTATCAGGTTTTCAGGGATAAAGCAAATTTTCAGCCGAATTTAAGCATCCTTGATCTCGTGTGCAACGAGGGAAATAATTCTTGGTCGGTACTAAAATCAAGTCATAATTCCGTCTGATAATAAGGCGCTTAATTCTTCCAGAGCTTGACTCAGATTTTTCAAAGCCAGCGGGATATTCCAGCGGCTTTTGTCGCGCGGTTCCACGCAGTTGGATATTGCGCGGACTTCGGCGAATTTCACGCCTTCGCTGAGGCAAACGAAAAAGAAGCTCGCACCTTCCATAGTTTCGATGTCGGGATTAAATTTTTTTCGGAACATTTCGATACGTTCCGCCGAGCCTGATACGCCCGAAACTGTCAGTCCTACAACTTTTTTCAGCGATGGAAATATTCTGTATGGCGAATGTAAAGTTCCATCGTTGAATGGAAAAGCGTTGCTTGGGATCAGATTTTCCTCAAAACAGCTGGAAAAGCCTGTGGACGAAAATATTCCGGAGTCGCCGAAAATTTCGCAAGCAACTTCCGTTACTGTACCCACAGGCAAATCGCTATTGAAACTGCCTGCTATTCCTACGTTTATTGCCAGCTTGTATTTATTCTGTGTCAGCAATTTAGTCAGATTGTAGGCGGTAGCTGTTGCGCCGACGCCCGTTACAGCGAAATCGGCATTGATTTTACCCGAAAGTTGCTCGCGTACAGGCTTTAATTCCAATTCAGTAGCTGATGTTATCAGTATATTCATCTTTCTAAAAGTCCAAAAGTCCAATCGTCCAACCGTCCAAAAGTCTATTCGCGCTTTTCGCTGATTTTTGAAAATATGAACAGTGCGGGTATTGCGATCAAGGCAATACCAACGAAGATAAACCATATATAATGAGCGTTTTGCGCTGCTGCCGCCCATGCTTCGTGCGAGGCGAACTTATTCGGTTCGGGGCAGAAAGTGTCTAAAAGAAAGCCCGAAACGACGAAGGCTACAATCCAAGAGAAAAACGAGTGTAAATGCGAGAATCCAAGATATAAACCCTCCTCTCCGGCAGGAGCTTGCAGCGAAAAATATTCGAGATAACGTGGCGAAATGAAAGTCTCGGCCAAGCCCTGCAAAGCTATTCCGACAATCATCATAAAGGCTACAGGATGCAGTCCCAGAATCGTTTCCGCGCTCATGAGGTTGCCGGTGGCCATGAGAAAGGCCGAAAACGGGAGAATACACATGCCCACAAGCATGGACGAGATTGCTTTGCGTTTGCGCATGATGTGAGTAACAAAATTAACGCATAATACTACTATTAAGGGATTTACGTTGGCGTACCATCCCGGCGCCGCTCCTTCGCCGGCCATGCGAAGCACGTATTTCGGCATGGTGGTGTACATTTGTCCCTGCACGAGCCAAAATCCTGAAATTATTATAATTAAGGCCAGCAAGCGTCCGTTGGACAGTACTTTTACCAGTCCGCGCCATACTTCGCTCATACTCTTGCCTTCACCTTCGTTTTTTTGCGATTTGTACATCATAAGTATCAGCAGAAAAGCGAGAAAAACAGCCGTTGCCGAAAAGTAGTTGAGTACCACAAGTCCGGTGTCGCCCATCGACTTGCGCAGAGGTTCCACTACGGTTTTTCCTGTGAAAGCGCCGATATTGACCATCATATAAAAGATGGCGAATCCTTTGGCTCGCGTGTCGGTTGTAGTTTCTCGCGCTACTGTGCCGGAAATGACGCTTTTGATGAACGAACCGCCCAACATTATCAGCATCATTATCGGGACAATCGACCAGCGTGCCGGATGTTCGATTAAACCGTGAAATTCGGTTCGTCCCTCCACCGAATCGGAGTAACTAACTAAACCTGCGCTCGATAGAAAGGTAGGAAGCAGTCCCAAACCTACATATCCCGCCGTCAGCAAGGCAAAAGCCAGCAACATCGCATTGCGAAAGCCGATTTTGTCGGCTAAAGCTCCGCTGAACAGAGGTAAAAGATACAATCCGGCCGAAAAAAATGCGCCGATGAATCCAGCCTGTACGTCGCTAAAGCCAAGTACGCGAGATAGATACAGAGTTATCACTATAAATACGCCGTAATATGCGGCTCGTTCGAGAAGTTCGACGGTGTTGGCCACCCAAAATGCTTGTGAAAATTTATTCATAAAATATTGTTTAATTGCGAATTACAGATATAATCTTTTTTGTTCATCATCCAAATAATCAATCCTTCAATTGAGTAAGCATATCCATTTCGGAATCGGGCAAGCCGACGCTTACTTTTATAAGGAACGAGCTTAGTATGATCGTGGTAATGAACAAGTCAATCAAGATGCAAGTGTTTATCAGCATGGGCATTTCGGTTCCCACAGCTATCGAAAACAGGAAAACTGCGTTTTCGAGAATCAGGAAACCTACCATGTGAGAAAATATTCGTTTATGTGTGATTATCAGCAATAAACCCGACAACATCGTTCCGACGGAGATTATCAGGAACGAAGGTTCTATCGAGGAATCGTTCAGATTGAAGGCCATAGCCATGCTTGCGAACAAGGCGGCCATCGTCAGAAGTAGTTGATAGAAAGTAGGTAAAGCGGATTTGTGCACTCTACTGACTCCCGTTTTGCGAATTATGCGATACATGAGCCAAGGCACTATCATTGCCTTGAAAACCAGGGTTTCTATGGTTATAAAAACCAGATTTACAGCATTTACATCCTTCAGCAGCGAGAAGGAAATGCAGAAAAGCAACACGCCTTGAACCGCAATCAAGTTTGCGTAGCTTCTGAATCGTTCCGTTATCGACAGAAATATCAGCGTGAAAGCGAAGAATAGAATAAATAAATCAATCATAATCAATAGTTTGTACCATTATAAATAAAAAAGATAGGCTGGGAGCCTACCTTCTTCTTAACCTAAAAACTTAACCTATGAAAAACCAACTTTCAGGGGACAAAGGTAAGCGTGTTTGCTCAATCTACCAAATAATTTTGTGTTAAATTACGTTAAATCTTTTTCTGACGTTCATAATTATCTGTTTTACAATACATTTTAAGCGGGATTTGTTCGTCGAAATCAGGCCTGCGGAGGCTCGAAAAGTGTATTTTCGACCTCAGATTTCGGTCTGATTCGGGTGTTCAAGCACGATTTTGCACCGATTTTATCGTCCCGTTCCGCAAAAGTAATTAACTTTGTCGAATCGTTCATTTAAAAAACGGATATTTGTCAAAGAAAACACATTATAAGTTCAATCCTGACACGCTTTCATTTGAAATAGAGAGCGTAACTTTTGTTTCGCGATTGAAGAACCTTGCCCTGATGTTTTTGACGGGCAGTGTTGTCGCTGTGGTATGGATTTTTGTTTACTCACTGTTTTTCAACACTCCTAAGGAGGCAAACATACTCGAAGAGAACAAAAGACTGCTTGTATCCTACGACGTCGTTTTGAGGAAAATGCAACATGCTTTGCAGGTGCTTGACGAAATCGAAGAGCGTGATAATAATATTTATCGAGCTGTATTCGAGGAGGATATAATACCACATTCTATCCGAGAAGCAGGAATGGGCGGTGTGAATAGATACGCGCCGCTTGAAAATCTGGATCTTGACGATACGCGCCCGCTTGTGGCCAGCTATCGCCTGCTCGATAAGTTGCAGAAAAAAGCGTACATACAGTCTAAATCCTTCGACAGAATCGCGTATCTGGCTGCCGACAAAACGAAAATGCAGCAATCGATGCCTATTTCATCGCCTGTAAATCTGCATGTTGTACAAATGTCCTCGCCCTTCGGGATGCGTATTCATCCGGTGGACGGAGGGCCGAGATGGCACGACGGCATTGATTTGCGAGGCGCTGTGGGAACGCCGATTTATGCAACCGGACCCGGCGTGGTAACTCAATCAAGATTTGCTTCGGGATACGGCAATCTGGTCGAAATAAATCACGGATACGGCTATTCTACTCGCTACGGACATTTGAGTAGGATGATAGTGAGTGAAGGTCAGCGAGTTACGCGAGGTCAGCCTATAGGATTCATGGGTGCTACAGGAAAAGCTACAGGATGCCATCTACATTATGAGGTGAGACTGAGAGGAATAACGCGAAATCCTTTGCATTATTTTGAAAATGACTTAGAAAAGGAATCGGAGGAACTGCTCTCCGGCGATAATTATATGATGCCCGATGGAGAAGAATCGTAGAAAAAAGGAAAGATATTTTTTCAATCCGGAATCGCTGGATTATGAGAGCGTTGGAAAAAGCGTAACTCGTACCGCAAAACGAGCGCTTTCGATTTTGTTTTTCAGTTTTCTCGTAGCCGTCGGATATTACGCCGTTTACTCCATATTTTTCGATACTCCCGCCGAGCGTGCAAAAAAAAACGAGAACGAAATACTCGCCAAACACCTTGCCGAAATCGAAGCGCGATACGAACAGTTAGACAAGGTCATTACTGATATATCGAAACGCGACACAAACATCTATCGTGTTATTTTTGAGGCGAATCCTCCCGAAGTGAACAAAATTGACGTGTCGGGACTTTACAAGGCGACGGCGAATAAATCACTCGGCGAGCTTATCTCGGAATCGAAAAAAAAGTTGACGAACAATTCGGCCTACAGCGGCAAACAAAAATTTCTGTTGGATAGTTTGAGAAGTCTGATGGAGAAGAAGAACGAAGAATTGCGATTTATCCCGTCTATCCAACCTGTTAAAAATCCGGCACTTAAAGCGGCAGGAGCGTCTATAGGCGAGAAAATCAATCCCTTCTATAAATCTTTGAGGATGCACACAGGCTTGGATTTCGCCGTTCCCGTAGGCGCCGAAGTGATGGCCACCGCCGACGGAACGGTGAACGAAATTTGGTATTCGCAATCGGGAGCAGGCAATCGGATAGTGATAAATCATGGTAATGGCTATGAAACTCGTTATCTGTATCTTGATGAAATATTAGTGAAAAAGAAAGCAAAGGTTATCAGAGGACAAATTATTGGTAAAGTGGGAAATCTGGGTATGACCGTCCCGCATTTGCATTACGAAGTGCGCCGCGACGGAAAAATTGCCGACCCGCTGAATTATTTTTTCATGGAACTCACTCCCGAACAATATGAACAAATCACGACTATCTCGCTAAATAACGGACAATCATTGGATTAATCATATATGAACGAGCGTTTTTTAATCCTTAGTTTTTGATTCTCGGCTCAAACTCAGGCTCACTTTTTCAATCTGTCCGCCCATCGGAGGATTGATTTTCGACACCTTTACCGTGGCTTTAGATATGCCTTTTTGATTTTTGAACAGAGCATCCAAAATACGTTTGGCTACATGTTCCAATAAATGAGAAGGTTGCTGCATTTCAGCTTTTACTATCTCGTATGAATTTTGATAATTGACGGCGTCGGCAATCTCGTCGGATTCGCAAGCTCTGTCGGCGTTCACTTCCATTGCAAGGCTGACAATGAACCTGTTACCGATGATTCTTTCTTCGGGAAAACATCCGTGCCTTGCGAAAAATTCCATATTTTCAATTTCAATTAGCGCCATTTCAGGATTTTAAGTGTAATATTATTCTCAGCGTTTTTCCTTCCGAAGTCTTTCTTCGGGACTTTTCTTTTTGAACGATATTTTGCTTTCGGTTTTATTACGCAGACGTTCAATGTTTTTTCTGTGCGTAAAGATAATCGTTCCCGAAGCTATCACGCTGAAAGCTTTGAGTGTAAGCGTAGTATTTTCGGGACGCAGCCATAATCCAAAAACAAAAATCGCAAATATGGGAAACAGCGCCGCCGCCGAAATCGAACCTAAGGATACGTAGCCCGTGATTGCCAGCACAATAACAAAGGTCGCCAAGCACATGGCTGCAGGTCCGGGAGCGATGGCGAACATCACTCCTGCTATGGTTGCTACGCCTTTACCGCCTTTGAATGAGGCAAATAGCGGAAAAATATGTCCCAGCACAGCGCAGATGCCCAGCACTATTTCGTAGCCCGTGTATTGGTCTGAGGGCGAGATCAAAGGCGTGATTCGTATGAATTGCACGGCAAGCAATCCTTTTAAAAAATCAAAAATAAAAACAGGCAAGGCAGCTTTCGGCCCCAAAACCCGTAAGATATTGGTTGCTCCGGCATTACCGCTTCCGTATTCGCGGATATTGATGCCGTGCAAGGAGCGCGCCACCCAAACAGCGCTCGAAATAGAGCCTAAAAGATAGGCCGCAGGTGGCAAAATGAAGTAAAAAATACCTGACATAGTATTTATTCGTTATTCGTTAAAAATCATCTTCTTAGCGATCTGATTCGGCGAACCATCTTTGAAATCGGATTTACGTGCCGTTCGATTTTTTCGGCGTATATATCGCTGATTTTTATCAGTATTCCTGTTTCTTCCACCTCGCCGAACTCGTGGTTTACCGCCGTTCCGAAAACTTTCATCGAAGGCGAAAGATTCATGTATGAGTTAATTAGCGGCGGAATGTTTTCGCCCAGAGCGCGTATTTCTTTTGAAAGAATCTTATAATCTTCTCTATAGCTTTTTCCTGTGAAAAGTTTGTCTAACTTGTCGATATCGGGTTCGGTTTTCAGCGGAACGATGGGCGTTATCAAACTATCGTCGTCGGAAAAATGTTTTCGCAAGAAATACAGCAACATATCTCTGGCTTCGGTGTTAAAAGTGCCATACATCGTTACCTTGCCGAAAAAGTAGTTCGTTTCGGGATATTTCAGCACCAGAGCGCCAAGTCCATCCCAGAGATTGTCGAGAGCGTACAATCCTTTGCTTCTTAGCTTTGTAGTTTGATAATTTGGTTGAACAAAAGAACGTCCGAGTTCGATTGTTTGACCTAAGTAGTTGGCTTTAAAAGCATTTGAAAAATCAAAAAGTTCCGAAGTCGCCAAATTTTCAATCGAGCAACCCTTACAATTTATATATCGGTATCCGCCGAGAATTTCACGTGCTTTTGGGTCCCACACAATCAGTTGCGAGTAGTAATTTTCATCGGAAACATCAAACTCGTCGATATCGACGTTTTTTCCTGTTCCACCGCCCGCCGCCCGAAAAGCGATTTCGCGTAAACGGCCTATTTCCTGCATGATATTCGGCGAATCTTTGTAATTGACGATATACAGCAAATTTCCGCCGTTGTTGGTGTAGCGCAGAAATTTTTTCAAGGTTAGCTCTTTCTCTATGAGCCTCTTGTCGATGGGAGTTATTATCGGTTGCATGTAATTAAAGCATTTATACTAATGTCGAATTAATCGGCGCACAAACTTACGCATAAATCAATTAAGAAAGGTCGATTCGTCGAATCTTTTTTGTTTCGACGAGGCGAATTTCGGCGTTTATATCTGAACATAAACCACTTTTTTAGTTTCAAAGTATTCTTCGTCGAAGAAATCGCGGATGTTATATTCCGTTATTTGCGTCCGCGACAGGCTGAATTTTTTGCGGGCAAGTTCGATTTCCGACTTCAAATCGCCACCTTTCAAACAGACGATTCCGTTGGGTAAGGCGTGTCGGCTGCGAGGCTTTACTTTATGCGCAACCCAAGTGATGAAAGTCGCCAAATCGGTTACAGCTCTGCATAATACAAAATCGAAAGCGCCCGACAGCTGGTCTTCCCGCGTTTGCAGAGCTTTCAGATTTGTTAGTCCAACAGCTTCTGACACAGCCGATACTACCTTTATTTTCTTTCCGATAGAATCGATTGCCGTGAAATGGCTTTCGGGAAACATCACCGCCAAAGGCAGCGCAGGAAATCCTCCTCCGGTGCCAACATCCAGAATATCAGCTCCGGGAAGAAATTTCACAACCTTGGCAACGGCCAGCGAATGTAGCAGATGATGCAGATATAAATTATCTATATCCTTGCGCGACACCACGTTTATCTTATCGTTCCAATCGGCGTAAATTGGCTGCAATTGCTCGAATTGCTTGATTTGACGCTCAGTCAGCTCGGGGAAATATTTCTTTATTAAGAAGGACATTTCATTTTGAATAAGTTCATTCATTCTCGATTCTTGTTTCCTGAAATTCGAGTTCCAAACACCGCCGAGCCTACACGGACAATTGTAGCTCCCTCGTTTATAGCTATTTCGAGGTCTCCGCTCATTCCCATTGATAATTCTGCCTGCCGACCGACCAGTCCTTCCTTTGCGGCTGCGTCGCGAATTTCGCGCAATTTTGCATACGAAGGTCGCACCTTTTCCGGTTCGGAATCAAGCAATCCGATTGTCATAAAACCTTTTGTATTCAACGTTTTGAGGGTTGAAATATCTCTCAGAAAAGGCAATGTTTCGTCGGGATTCAATCCCGATTTGCTTTTTTCGAAAGAGGTATTTACCTGAATCATAATGTCTATCGAGCGATTTGCTTCGGATAAATATTTGTCGAGTTTGCGAGCGAGATCCATGCTATCGACTGTTTCGATGCAAGTTACGTATTTCAATGCATCCTTCACCTTATTGCTTTGCAGATGGCCGATAAAATGCCGTTCATGTTTCAAATCGGCGAGCGCCTCGTATTTTGCAGCGAATTCCTGCATTTTGTTCTCTCCCACCAAGTTTTCGCCTGCTTCGATGGCTATGCGAATTGCCTCCGGCGCAATGGTTTTAGTGGCAAGCAGCAGTCTTACAGACGATTCGTCCCGTCCGGCATTTCTGCAAGCCGACGAGATGCGTTCGTGTATTACACGCAAATTATCGCGTATTTTGAGGCGATAATCCACGTCGATTTTATCATTCATCCTCTCTGTTTTGAACATTATTCGTAATTTATTAAAATCATAAAAACAGCTGTGTTTTAGTGATTTCTTCACGTTTATGTCGGCACAAAATTACAAAAAGTTCGGTATCGGGCTTGCAGATTGAAAAAATAGTATTACCTTTGTGCCCGAATTCGAGCAACCTCTTCTTGATACGAATCACGGAATGTTGCGGAACAAATAAATTTGTTGAAATGGATTTGATTAAAATCGCCGAACAGGCTTTCGCTAAGGAAGCGAAACAATATCCCGCCTTCAGAGCGGGCGATACGATTACGGTTACGTACAGGATAGTCGAAGGAAATAAAGAACGTTTGCAAAAGTTCAGAGGCGTTGTGATTCAGCGCAAAGGCTGCGGAGTTACGAAAACCTTCACCGTCCGCAAGATGTCGGATAACATCGGAGTTGAACGTATTTTTCCACTCAATTCGCCTTTCATTCACGAAATTGAGTTGAACAAAGCAGGAAAAGTGCGTCGCGCCAGAATATACTACCTGCGCAAACTGACCGGTAAAAAGGCTCGTATCAAAGAACGTCGATATAACGTTGCTCCTGCAAAGGAAGCTAAATAGACATAAGGCCTCGTAGCTCAACTGTATAGAGCATCTGACTACGGATCAGAAGGTTACAGGTTAGAATCCTGTCGAGGTCACTAAGACAATACGCGCTAATTGAGCGCATTGTGTGAATGTAAACTATACAGATTATGTTAGTGGTCAGCAGTAAAAAGTTCAGAGACAATCAAACGCTATACCTCAATCGTATCGACATCAGAAAACCATGAAGATCAAATATATTCAAAAAAACTGCAAAAAATATGCAAGTATCGTTAAACTTTATTGCCGGTTTGTTGTCTTATAGGCAAATAAAATTTGGCTTTTCATAGTTAGGTTAAGATTGATTTAGGTTAAGAGAAAGGAAGAACGGGCGCTCAGCCCGTCTTCTTTTTCAGAAGTATCACCTTAAATCCGCAAGTATTTTCAGATTTAACTGTAAATAAGCATATTAAAAGAAATATTTTTCACCTATTTTGGTGCGACGCATGGACTGACGATAGCTTTCCGCAACAAATCACACCC
>JAITGD010000081.1 GCA_031280885.1 Prevotellaceae bacterium
GGGTGTGATTTGTTGCGGAAAGCTATCGTCAGTCCATGCGTCGCACCAAAATAGGTGAAAAATATTTCTTTTAATATGCTTATTTACAGTTAAATCTGAAAATACTTGCGGATTTAAGGAAACCATACTGCGTAGCATCTTGGTTCTTGCAATCCTGCATCATTCTTAATTATGAATTTTATTATTTTTGCAGCATGGTTAAAAGGAAAATAATAGCATACAAGAACTATGTTTCTGCGAGCTGAATACAAATAAAATGAATATTATGCAACTAAAAGATGACATTACAAACATCAGCCAAGAGATGGACGAACTTTATGGCAAAGAAGGAATGCCGGAACGGGAGGCTTTCCGTCGCGAGGCCTATGCTTATTGCAATAATGGACTTTTGGACTGTTAGACTATTGGACTATTGGACTTCCGGACTTGAGAAGTTTCCAAACGTCTAATAGTCCAAACGTCCAGTCCAAAAGTCCAAAAGTCTAAAAGTCCAAAAGTCTAAAAGTCTAAAAGTCTAAAAGTCTAAAAAATGATTATCAGGATAAAGAATCTTTATAAAAAGGTATTTTCTTTTATAACTCACGATGTTTGGCATGTGGGAGTCGATACCTTGAGCAAGCGCGAGGCATTTTGGGTACGTCAGTTGAAAGTCTTTCTGATCACTCTAAAAGAGTTCAATAAGGGCAAAGTCAATCAGCAGGCCTCTTCGCTTACTTTTTATTTATTGATGTCGATTGTGCCTATTGCCGCCATGATTTTTGCGGTATCCAAGGGCTTCGGCATCGACGAACAAATAGTGGTTTGGCTCAACGAAACCTTTCCGAATCAGCAGGAAATTGTGGATTATGTCTTGAATTTCGCCGAATCGACCATCAAAAATGCACGCGGAGGCTGGCTGGCCGGAATCGGACTTGCCGTGCTGCTATGGTCGTCGCTGAACATGTTCGTACAGATAGAACACGCTTTCAACGCGATATGGGAAGCCAACCGTCCGCGTTCATGGTCGCGACGTTTTGCCGATTACCTTTCGCTGATGCTGCTCTCGCCGGTGCTGCTCATACTGTCGAGCAGCGTAACCGTTACCTTCAAATATTATCTCGCCGCCGCCACCGAAAGCGTACCCTTTCTTGGCACGATAGCGCCTTTTGTTTATTCGCTGATTCCCTATATTTTGATATGGATATTGTTCACCCTGCTGTACATGGTGATGCCAAACGTCAAAGTGAAATTCATGCCGGCGCTGATTGCGGGAATCATCGCAGGCACAGCCTTTCAAGCAGTCGAGCAGATTTATATATCATCGCAAGTCGGCATATCGAAATACAATGCCATTTACGGCAGTTTGGCCGCCTTGCCGCTCTTTCTGCTCTGTGCGAAAATCGGCTGGCAGATAGTGCTTTTCGGAGCCGAGCTTTCCTTTGCATATCAAAATATCGACAATTACGAGCTGGAAATGAACTCCGAAAAGGTAAGTCATTATAACAAAGTACTGCTATCGATGTATGTGATGACAAAAATCGTAAAAAACTTCGAGGAAGGCAAGCCGCCCAGAAACGTTTCGAGCCTGTCGGAAGAATTGAAACTGTCGGTCAGAGCGGTGAATATGGTGATTGAAAAATTGCAGGAATGTGGCCTTCTGATAGAAGCCGGCGCCCCCGGCGAGCGAGAAAGCGCATACATGCCGGCGCTCGACATACACAAAATCACCGTGTCGATGGTACTCGACAGGCTCGAAACCGCCGGCGAAGGAACAATCGTGGGAAGCATCCCGCCCGATATGAAAAAAATTGCCGACGTTCTCGCACAAATGTCCTCGCAGTTCGGACAATCAGGAGGAACTTTCAAGGTGATGGACTTTTAGACTTTTGGACTTTTGGACAGTTAGACTTTAAACGAACATTAAAATACATTTAAACGTTAATATTCAATGATAACAATCGAACAAATCAAGTCTCTGAGCGAGCGCGTGTCGGAACTGAGGAGGTGTCTTTGACGTCGATGCAGAACGTATCCGTCTCGACGAAGAAGAACAAAAAACACAAGACCCTACATTCTGGGACAATCCGAAAACAGCTGAAGAACAACTTAAAAAAGTATCGGCAATAAAATCGCGCATACAGAGTTTCGACGCTGCGAGAGCGGAACTCGACGATTTGACCGTGCTTTTCGACTTCGCCAAAGAAGGCGAAGCCGATGACGCCGAAGTAGATGCACAGTATGCGAAAACGTTGAACATGGTCGATGAGCTGGAAATGCGCAACATGCTCGGCTCCGAAGAAGACCGTCTGGGCGCGATAATGAAAATCAACGCCGGAGCGGGTGGTACCGAAAGTCAGGACTGGGCCGAAATGCTGATGCGAATGTATCTGCGCTGGGGCGAGCGTAACGGCTGCGAAACCAGCGTGATGAATCTTCAAAACGGCGACGACGCAGGCATAAAATCCGCCGTCGTGGAGTTTGCCGGCGAGCTGGCCTACGGATTCCTGAAATCGGAAAACGGAGTACATCGCTTAGTGCGAATATCGCCCTTCAACGCTCAGGGAAAGCGACAAACATCCTTCGCCTCGGTATTCGTGTCGCCCGCTGTGGACGACAGCATCGAAATAAACATCAACCCCGCCGACCTGGAATGGGATACTTATCGGTCGAGCGGCGCCGGAGGTCAGAACGTCAATAAAGTCGAAACAGGTGTGCGTGTGCGACATGTCCCAACGGGAATAGTGGTCGAAAATACCGAAACACGCTCGCAGTTCGACAACAGACAAAACGCGCTGCGGATACTGAAATCGCATCTCTATGAACTCGAACTGCGCAAACGCCGCGAAATTCAAGCCGAACTCGAAGGCAGTAAACGCAAAATAGAATGGGGTTCGCAAATAAGAAGTTACGTGCTGCATCCGTACAAAATGGTGAAAGACCTGCGTACCGATTACGAAACTTCGGATGTGCAGGGCGTGCTTGACGGCGACCTGAACGACTTCATGAAAAGTTTTCTCATGCAAGCGGATAAAAACGAGCGATGAAGGATTTTCTCTTCTCATTCAACGTTGTATCTCCCCTGTTCATACTGATGGCGACGGGCTATCTGGCTCGCATGTTCAACTTTATTTCCGATGGTTTTCTGAAAGAAGCCAACAGATTTGTATTCAGATTTTCGCTTCCGCTGATGCTTTTTCAGAACATACAGTCGAATTTCAACATCGATTTTTCGGACGGAAGCCTGATAATATTTTCGCTGGTCGGCGTGAGCGCTACTATATTGCTGTCGGCCTTGACGGTACCGCTTTTCGTCAAACGGCGCGGACAACGCGGCAGCATGATACAGGCCATATATCGCAGCAATTTTCTGATATACGGTATTCCATTAGCCACAGGCATTTACGGCAACGAAGCGGTTTCGGTGATTTCCATGATGATGGGCATAATGGTAGCCTTCTACAACGTGATGGCTGTCATCATACTATCGATTTATTCGGAAACGGGCGAGAAATTTTCGGCGAAGAGCGTCATCATCGGCATATTTAAAAATCCGCTCATACTCGGATGTTTAGCAGGGATGTTGTTCGGGCTGTCGGGGCTGGAACTTCCTCTCATGCTCGACAAGCCGCTGAACGATTTAGCCGGTCTCGCTCCGCCCTTAGCGCTGTTCATCATGGGCGGCGAATTTAAATTCGGACGCTTGGCCGGAAACCTCGTCAAAGTGATATGCGCCTCTCTGTGTCGTTTGGTGCTGGTTCCCGCCGCAGTTATTGTTGCAGCGGTACTGCTCGGAATGAGAGGCTTGTATCTCGCCGCCCTGCTAAGTCTCTTCGCCACGCCGGCAGCGGTAGCCGGATACATCATGGCCGATAACATGGGCTGCGACGGCGAACTCGCAGCACAAATAGTGGTAACTACCACGCTGGCTTCGAGCCTGAGTATCTTCCTTTTCGTATATGTCCTGCGAGTGCAGGGAGTTCTTTAGTTGGAACCAGGATTTCAGGAACCAAGAGCCAAGACGCTACGCAGGCAATTAAGAATTAAAAATTAAAAATTAAGAGAGCTACGCAGGCCGGTTTGATATTCTTTTTGCACGGTAGATGACGCAGATTTTACGGGTGCACACAGATTTTTTATCAAGCCAGACTGCGCGGTTCAAAAAAGTTTGAGTTGCTATTGATTTTGCATTTTGATTCCAAATTGTTCGGATGAGTTTGTCTCAAAAGTGTTTTTAACCACAAAGAACACAAGGTTTGCACAAAGGGCACAATGTATTGACAAGTCCGGCTTGATGAAAGATCTGCGTGCATCCGTAAAATCTGCGTTATCTGGTGCTAAAGACTGTCAAACCAGCCTGCTTAGCGTCCTGATTCTTGTTTCTTGAAATCCTGAATCCATAATTAAAAAAATGTTTTACCTTTGCGCCGACTTAATCGAGTTTTACAAGGTAACGACACAAATTGTGAACACATGAAAATGTTACACTCCATAGTAAACGCAGCCTCCAGACCACACACGGAGGTAGCAAACATCTCCCCAATATATACTCGGAGGGGGGTAACTCGCCTATTATCAGCACATTGTAGGGGCATAACAAAGCGTAGTTACGCCTATATTTTCGGATGGCCGAACTTTAACACAGTCGGGCAAGGGGCGTGTTTTATCCCCGCGTCTGAATCAGGAATGAACAGGATTTTATTGAGGCGCAAGCATCATGGAAATCCTGATTCAGACAATCAAATAAATCACCCTAAAATCATGGTTCAGACAATGGCGAATTACGAGCTAAAAAATTAAAAATCATATAACTAACTAAAAGAAATGATTAAACAAAATTTGATTAAATTGAAAATGGAGGCAGAGACCATTCAAAAAAACGGGGCGAGTCCGAAAAGCCAGACGAGTAGGGTAAATGCAAAGTGTTTTATTTCACAACAATGTCCGAATAAGGAGCGGGCGTAAAAATTGTACAAGTATGAGTGTGTTCAAAAAAGAAAAAAATAAAGAGACACTTTCGCCTGAAAAAATTACTGAGTTGGTAACAAAAATAGTAGCGAAAACGATGGAAGAAATGCTTAAAAAAGGCACTATTTCCACAGTAAACGATGCACCTCAAGTAGAGATTCCGATGGAAACAGAAGTGAAAGATGCTAAATCTGTTGCGCCAAAAGAAGAGAAAACAGACGAGTCTCCAAAAGTTAAACCTGTTGAGGTTGAGCCGAATATTAAAAATGCTGTTTCGGCAGATATTCAACCAATGCTGGAGAAAATTACCGGCGAAATAAACTTATTGAGCAATAGTTTTAATAAGATGTCTGACGTTTTTGAGGAATTTTCTTATAAAGAAAAAATCAATAAGGAATTACACGAAGACTTGCAAAAATACAAGGAAGGCTTGAAAGAATCGTTTATTTCACCGCTGCTCAAAAGCATTGTGCGCGAATACGATAACAATGTCAAGCAGTATCAGGCATATTTCGACAAGTCAGTGGATACACCACAAACGGAGCTGTTCCGGTCGTTGCTCAAAGAATTTCAAATGTCGGCAGAGTCAATACTTATTTTGCTCAACGACTACAATCTTGAACCTTTCTCTTTTGAAGAAGGCGCAACATTCAGTTCTACCGGCGGCGAGCAAAAAATTACGGAACTAATTGAAACCACCGACTCGGCAAAAGACGGTAAAGTAGCGTTATGCACTGCCTGCGGATTTAGAAACATGGAAACAGGTAAAATTTTCCGCAAAGCAGAAGTGAAAATTTTCAAAGTGAAACAAGCTTAATTAATTATTTAAAAATTCAATAAAAATGGACAATACAAGAAATGTTTTCGGAATAGATTTGGGTACAACCTATTCCTGCGTAGCACAAGTGGATAGCTACGATCAAGCTGTTGTTATTAAAAACAAGGAAGGGCAAAGCACAACACCTTCCGTAGTGTATTTTGATGAAAAAAGCGATAAGGTAATTGTCGGCGATCCGGCACGAGAAGAGTCGAAAATAAATCCGCACAATACCGTGTCTTTTGTAAAACGTTCAATGAGCAAAGACGATGCCTTTAACGGGAAAATAAAATTTCCGAAAGGGCTTATGCCTACCGTTATTTCGTCATACATCCTGACAAAAATAGTGGCCGATGCCAATGAAAAACGTCAGGGCAACGAAGTGAAAAAGGTAGTAATCACCTGCCCTGCCTATTTTGGCGAAAAAGAACGTCTGCGCACCAAACAGGCTGGCGAAGCAGCAAGTCTCGAAGTGCTTGCCATTATCAACGAGCCGACAGCCGCAGCCATTGCCTACGGACAGGGAATAAAGGAAATCGGCAGTAAATATGTGCTGGTATATGACCTTGGCGGTGGAACTTTCGACATTACTTTGTTAAAAATAAGCAAGGACGATTCGGGAAAAACCGACATTGCAGTAGTGGCGACAGACGGAAACGCCGGACTCGGCGGCTACAACTGGGACAAACGTTTTGCTGAATATTTGCTTCAACAGTACAACAAGGAAAAAGGTACGAAATATATTCTTGAAGAAGGCACTGCACTTTTCAACGAAATGATGCTTGTTGCCGAAGAACAGAAAAAACGTTTGTCGAACAAAGATTCCATTAATGCTGTAATAGATTTGGAAGCAGGCAGAGCAAAAATAGAAAACGTTACGCTTGCCAAATTCGACGAATTGACAGAAAGTTTGCTCGACGAAACCATCGAAAA
Organism: Prevotellaceae bacterium; assembly: GCA_031280885.1. Lineage (GTDB taxonomy): Bacteria > Bacteroidota > Bacteroidia > Bacteroidales > UBA932 > JAIRLF01. The sequence goes on from JAITGD010000081.1 coordinate 6,695, forward strand.
AGTAAATGTGGTTTTGAACAATGGAGAAGAAATAGGTGTTGATAGAAATCAGGTGAAAGAAATTTTACTTGTAGGTGGTTCTACATATATGCCTCAAGTAAAAAAACGGATTGAAAAAGAATTTCGCGGAGTAAAAATTGACCAGTCAGACCCCGACGAATCCGTAGCAAAAGGCGCTGCCATATACGCACTTAAACTATCCTACGACAAAAATTTAGATATATATATATCAGGCGAAACAGACGAAAAGCCCAAAGCGATCAACACTGCATCTATGGTGAATGCAGTAAACGTAACAAGTAAAAACTACGGTATCGGTTACACCGATAGCAAAACGGGAGAGGACAGGGTATTGAATTTACTTTTTGCCAACAGTCCGCTTGATTATTGCCGCGCCGATTCGGGTGATTTTCTTTCGATACGGGAGGATAATACTACCGGATTGATTATTCCCGTTTATGAGTCCGATCCCGAAATTAAAGATAAAACTTATCTTGCGGAAATGGGCGTAAAACTTGATCAACAGACCATGCCTTTGCCGCCGAATATCAAGAAAGGAACTCCAACATTTATGGTGTTTGAATTAGATAGCGAAGGTTTTCTGCACGTTCACGGTGAAGTGCAGGGCGTACTCGGCCACATTGACTTCAAACTCAGACTCACAGGAGTAATGGACGAAAAAGAACTTCAAAAAGCCAAAGCAATGGTTGCAAATTCCAACGTCGAATAATTTTTAATTTTTAGCACACAGATAAGGTTTAAGTCTGCGTTATCTGTGTGCTTATAAAACTGAAATATTTTAAATAATGGCACATTCAAATTTAGAACGAATACCACAGGCAAAAATTGATTGGGAAAAATGTCTGGCTTTTTTTGACAAACCCGAATCGCAATCAAGATTTACGCACAACGAACAGAAAAGTATTAATGCGCTGGTTGATTTTTTGAAATACGAAGATTTTAATAAAGCGAAAAGGGAAGAACTTATTGGTCGGACTTCAGGATTGGGAAAATATTTTTTATATCACAAAAATAATATGCTCGGCGAAATGCTCCGCGAGTTTTCGCGCCTGTGCGTTGATTTTATATTTACAGATGCCGAAGTTTTCAAAGAATTTCAAAAAGAATTAGGAGGTAAGAGGAGTAAAGACGACCGAAAGAAAAAAGAAGAAGACGACCGCAAGCGAAAGCAGGAAGAAGACGACCGCAGACGAAAGCAGGAAGAAGAAAACCGTAAGCGAAAGCAGGAAGAAGACGACCGTAGGCGAAAGCAGGAAGAAGACGACCGCAAGCAAAAGCAAAAAAAACGAAAGCAAAAAGAAGCCCTCATGCGAACATGTCTGTTTGCCGCCGCCTTTATCGGCATCATTCTCATTCTTTATTTTACATTCCCTTTACATTCTGCTGAAGATAAGGATGAGAAAACAGAGCAGGTAAATTCACCTGCGGCAGATACTCAGGATTTGATTGCCGGTACTTATTCCGTAAAATGTAAAATAGACGGACAAATAACCGACAGGGCAACCGGCAGTATAGAAGTAATATCTAAAAACGAATATCGTGTAACAATACGTAGCGATTATGGGCCGGAATCTTTTTTGTTAAACTTTGATGGAAGAATTGCGTATGCAACGGATATACAAAATATAGAAATAATTAACGATGGCGACCACCGTCAAATAAAAATAATATTCACAAAAAACAATCAAATATGGGAATTTACAAAAGAATCACTAAAATAGTAGGAATTTACATTCCTTTATGTGTTTTTTTTGCCGGCTGTGGCGAAAACACAAATGAATTACGCGCCAAATACGAGAACTTGGAAAAAAAGTACAACGAAATGCAAAGCGACAAGCAATTTTATGTCGAAAAAAGTGACAAAAAAATGCGGGAGATAGATGCTATTACAGCCAAACTTGCATCTGTTTCGAACTCAATTTCTTTTGCAAGAAATGCAGAGGGAAATACGCAAAAGCAACAGGCAGAAAAAATTGCGGACTATATCTCATCTATTGAGAATGAATTGGATAAAGCGAGAAAAGGGGAAGCAAGCAAAGAAACGCTTGGAATTATAAAAAACCTGCAGTCAATCGTTAATGCGCAGAAAAAAGAAATCGACGTCTTGAGAACGGTCAATAGCGCATGGCTTGCTTTCAATAAAAATGATTACGAAGAAGCATTTTCACTCTTTCTTTCATCGGACGAATCGAGCAAAAGAGAAGGGTCAGCCGCATTTTTGAACACAGCCATTATTCTGAAATCCAAAATAGGCTGCGACGATTTTGTGAAAAAATTGTTGCTCAAAGCGCAAAAATTGAATAACACAACAGAAATCAGAGAAATAATTCAAAATTGTCGTTAAATATGAAAAAACAATTTCTATGTTTAATCGTTTTTTGCCTGAACTGTGCTTTTGTTGTTGGGCAAAACAAAGAGTCGCTTTTGCAGAAAGCAAATGTTCTTTTTGAAGCAGGAGATTACAAACAGGCGAAAAACTACTTCGAGGCATATCGCGACGTTAAAGGCTCAAAAGACGTGAGCAAGCGTATTGCCGATGCGGAGAAATGCAGCGAAATGCTTATTAGTGCGAATGCTTTTTTCAAAGCAAAAGATTATATCAATGCGGCAAAAAACTATTTCGATATTCTTGCACTCAATCCTAAGGACAAAAACGCCAAAAGCCGTCAAAATGAAATCAAAAAAACGGCGGGAGTCGAATATTACAATAACGGATACTATGTCGGCGCTTTTGATTTCAATGGTAAAAGGCATGGGCAAGGCGTCTATCGCTGGAACGACGGCGTTACTTATAAAGGACAGTGGACAAGCGGAGAACGGGCAGGTAGCGGCGCTTATTATTTTGCCGATGGCACAACAGAAACAGGCAATTATGTACATGGAAAATGGATTGCAGACACACAAAAAACTCAAAATGAAAAGAAAAACTCATTAGAAACAAGCAATCATGAAAATAAACGAAGGATTGCAGGCACACAAAAAACGCAAAACAAAGAGAACAATTTCTTTGTCGCTTTAGGTTATATGTTTTCACCTACAGCTTATTTGGGATTCTTGGCAGGCGGATGCGGCAATCGGTGGGGAGGATATGGAAGTGTCAAAACGCATCTTTTAAATAACAATCACAATGTGTTGAATGTCGAAAATTTGGATGTTAATTTCGATAAATACAAACATTTTCGCTGGTCAATTTCCGGCGGCGGAATGTATCGTCCGTTCAAGCAATGTTATGTATATGCAGGATTGGGGTATGGCGAATATGGAAAAGCCTATCAGCTCAATAATCATTATAACAAAGAAGATTATCATTTGCCGGAAAAAAATGCAGGTTTGGATATTGAATGTGGTCTGATTTATGCTTTCAGAAATGAAAAAGGAAACGGTTGGTACATTTCTGCCGGATATAATACCTTGACGTTGGTGCCCAAACAAGTTCATGACTTTTCAGTCGGTATAGGTATAGCATTTTAAATAATGATAATTTTACGAACTGTTACTATCATCTAAATAAAATTATGCAAAACAAAAATTTCAAAATCTCATTCAAACGCAAATACTCAATTTCGGACTTAAAAAAATATCTGCAAGCCCAAAGAGATAAAATAGAAAAAAATCTGCATTTACAGTGCAAAATATTGATTATTGATGATGTCATAAACGAGACGGATTATCTTTTTAAAGATGATATTGTATGGCTGAAAAATCAAAAAAACTGCAATATCACAACTAAAACCGATTTGGAAAATTTGGCAGATGCGGGCGGATACGACATAATTATTTCTGATAATGAAGGTGTTGGTATACATCTTGGCGGGCAAACGGGCAATGGTATATTACTTATCAATCAGTTAAAAAAAGAATATCCTGATAAAATTTATGTTCTGTTTTCGAGCAAACAGACAAATTTCAGACAGATAAAACGCCTGAAAGCCAATGAAATTTGGGATAAAACCGAATTGCTGCAAAATTCGCGGGAAAACAGAGAAGGAGGATTTGCCGATAAAGTGCAGGAGATGATGAAATATTTTGCCAACCCGTCTAAACGATGGGAAGATGTAAGGACTCAACTTTTAAATTCGGGCACATCTATCCATTCGGTGGCAAAATTAGAATCCGCTTATGTAAAATCAATTATAAACAAACAACCCGAAATTTACAGCAAAACGTATGATAAAACAGATGTAACAAACGATAAAAACATAGATGTGTCGGATTTAATCAAATCGGGCAAATCATTTATCAATACTACAATATCATTATTATCACTCATCTAGAAATCTTAAATCATGGATAATACAATCAACAGCAAAAGTGTTAACGAGCAACTGTCGTTTATAATGCACGAAATTCACACTTCATTAAACAGTATAACAAAAACACTGCATTTTCTGTCGCGAAAAGATTTATCACGCAGAGACGAACAGGAAATCGTAAAAGCAGGAATATTAGAAGCTTGTCAATATGCCGACACGATGCGAATGTTTTTAGATTATTGGCAGTTATCCGCAAATCCTGCTGATTATTTTGCCGGTGCAAAAATGCGGCTGGAAGATTTATACAGAGATTTCAATAATCCTAACGAATATTTCAAAAGTGTAATGAAAAAGAAACATCTTGACTATCGCCTTCAAAAAATAGACGATAGAATTCCTTACGTTGAGGCATACCCAATTGTACATGCAATATCAAATATCATGCTTGATAATGCAATAAAATATGCTCCGGCAGATACCCAAATAAATTGTTTTTTTGAGGTCGATGGCAATGACCTTGTGATAAGAATGGAAAACGATGGACCTTATTTAACACCAAATGAGACAGGACGGATATTTGAAAAAGGTACACGAGGAGTCAATGCGCAAAAAGCAAATGTACGCGGACACGGTTTCGGAATGGTTTTTTTGAAACAAATTGTTGAAGCACACGACGGAACCGTTGAAGTGCAATCTGAAAATAATTACCCCTACAATGGTATTCCGCAC
>JAITGD010000159.1 GCA_031280885.1 Prevotellaceae bacterium
AGTCCAAAAGTCTGGGCCGAAGGCCCAACAGTCCAGAATAAAAAAAAATTATTACATTTGTAAAATAATTCCTATTGCTTTGCAGTGGGGTAATTTTACAGTGCGGGTTGAAACATATATTTGCAAATGACAGAAATGCGTCGGAGGTTTTTGGCGCTATATCGCTCAAAGATACGCTGCCGAGCGGGTGGAAACAGGTAGTAAACTGCCTGCTTCGGACACTTATATCGATGCTCTATCAGGAGGAGGGCAGGGGAGGGTGCGTCATGCAAAAAAGGGTATATACATCACACAAAACAAGGACTTCAACAAATCTATTTATATTACAAATATCATTATCATGAAAAAGACTGTATTTAAATTTTTATTCATTATGTTTGCGGCGCTTTTGGGGCTACGTTTCGAGGCCCGCGCCCAATTTTTTTACGATGAGCCGGGGCGAGGAGCTACCGGTATCTTCCAGCTGCTTGGCAGCAATGCTCGATACACTGCTTCGCCGCCGAATCCCGTTGATAATGTCGGACAGGGATGGATTCGTCTGACGCCTGCTCAGGCAAACCAGCGAGGATATGTCGTTATGGACAGAACTTTCCCTACAACTCTGGGAGTTACTGTGGAGTTCGACTTCAAGGTGTGGGGAACCAACATGACTTTAAACACAGAACAGGCCGATGGTTTTTGCGTTTTTTTGATTGACGCTACCGCTGCCGCAGGAGCCTTCAACCAGGGAGGAGCTGTGGGCGGAGGCTTGGCTTTTATCGGCGCAGGCAACACGGGAGCAACGCCTACTTACATGGGCGTCGGTATAGACGAGTATGGAAACTTTGCCAACAACACAACCACAGGCGCTAACGGCGGACCTTTCAGCGGCGCCGCTCCACATTCAATAGTTCTGAGGACGGGCAGCATACAGCCCGGCACAAACAGATACCGCTATCTGAAAGGAACAAGCGGAGGCATGGAAGTTACTTACACTCCCCAAGCGCCGGCATATAATACCTATACATCTTCGCCTCTTTTCGCCGGAAAAAAATACATCTCTTCGACGATAACAGATTCACGTCCTACGGATGCTCAATTTTACCGGCGAGCAAGAATTAATTTCGACCCTCTTCCAAGCGGAGGCGTCAGAGTGTCGGTAAAAATCAAGTTCGACGCCGACCCTGATTTTACAGAAATCTTTACTTATGATTACGCATCGGGTACAAACGCTTTCATGGCTCGTCCCGACACCATGCGGGTAGGCTTTTCGGCCACCACAGGAGCTGTGGCTTCGTACCACGAAGTGCGTAATGTGATAGTGAGAACTCCGGGAGTGGTGCAGGTAATCAAACAGCCGGTAGATTGCCCGCAGCTTAACACGCCAACGCGCCTTCAGACCACGCTTACTTGCTTTTCGAGCCAGCGTACAATTACGGTTAGCGATACCTTGCCGCAGGGCTTCACGGTAAGCAATGTATCCATCACCAGCGATGCTTCCTACGGATTTGTATCCACCCCGCAGGTCTCATCCTCAGGAGGAAGGCAAATATACACATATTCAATAGCTATGAACGGCAACGCTCATGCCTACGTAAACTATGACGGGCAGTTTACTCAAAGCGGACCCGTCTCCACTGCGGCGAAAATCACCTCAATCAACCCTAATAGCGGATTGTCGGCTAACGATTTGATAACATATTCCCGTCAAGAGGGAGCTATAAACGACCTTGCAGCGATAAGCCCATCCACAGGCACGATGATGTACTTGGTTAATAATCCTATTACCTTCAATGTCAGCGCTACCACCCCTGTGAATTGGGTGTATTCTTCGGATGGCGGACATACCTGGACTAACCCCGGAGCAACGGGAAACTCATACACCCCGCCCGCATCGCTTTTCAGCGGAGCGCCGCTTATGGTTCGATGCGTGGCAGGTGCGGGCAGCTGCTTTACTTCGCTTAACTATTCGTGCGTGGCCGCTCCCGACAATATAGTGGCTGCAAGCTGCTACGTTACACCGCCGGCTACCGCATGGTCGATACGAGAGCTGACGCCTATATATACTGCTCATACGGTAGATAACTATTCCTGCATAACGGTGGGCGATATCGACGGAGACGGAACGGTGGAAATGCTGGCCTATACCGATGGCACGGGGGTTACTGCCAGCCCCTCGGCGTATTATGCTGCCGAAGGTCTGCGAATGTTTTATATAGACCAGGGAAGGGTCAAGCATAAGCGATCTTTTAACTTTGTGTATCAGGGAACACAGCTGTATGTGGGAACAATAGGCGCGATGGCTATATGCCGGCATTTGGGTCAATCGTATATAATAGTAACTGCCAGCGACAATTATGTGTATGCCTTTGATCATAATGGAACCTGCCGGTGGAAATCCAATGCTACCTACTCTCCGGCTACGGGCAATTCGTATATGGCGTCTTTGGCCGACTTTAACCATGACGGCGTGCCGGAAATAGTGCTGGGAAACAAGATTTTTTCGCTTACCACAGGAAATCTGCTTGCCGACGGCGGAGCAAACAATACGGGCAATAACGGATACGTTGCAATCGGCGACATGGATCTCGACGGCGACTTGGACATCATTGCAGGCACGCAGATTTACCGTGTGGTGCTGGCAAGTTCTACTACTGCCAACGCGGGAAACTCTATTACTGTGATGACCGGCGGGTATCAGTATTCGGCCGGCCCTCCCGATGGGCTGACGGCAGCTAACAGCCGCACGCAGGTGGCTGATATTGACCTCGACGGACAGTTGGAGGTGATCGTAAACGCTACTAACGGGCTTGGCTCGAATGACGCAAATGCGCGAGTAGGCACATACGTCTGGAAGCCTAATCCGGGAGGAGCGGCTACTTTGGTAGGCAAGCACTTTACAAACACTCGTGCCGACGGAATATCCCTGCCCATGATAGGTAATATCGACGCCAGCCGGTATCCTGAAATATGCTTTATATCAGGCTCGATGAATACCTCGATCAGCCCTAATAACAGATACATCTGGGCGCTTTATTATGACGAATCGGCTCCGGCAGGCGATAGAATACGTGCTAAAATCCCTCTGGCTCATACAGATCAATCGGTAAGCACTGGTATGACCTTGTTTGATTTTAATCTCGACGGACGAAACGAAATAGTTTATCGGGATACAGAGGAACTTCGCATACTTAGCGGCGAAGGCAGTGCAGTTGTAGGGCTATCCGGTGCAACGTTCACTAATGTTAAATCGGGAACGCTATGGGAATATCCCGTAATTGCAGACGTGGATAACGACGGCGAGGCCGAAATAATTATAACCGGACACGATAGCAATGCCAGCGAAAGAGGATATATCCGCGTCTTTAAATCGGGCGCCGGCAAGTGGGCTGCCTCGCGTAAAGTGTGGAATCAGTATGGCTACCGCTCGCTCAACGTAAACGACAACTTGAGCGTGCCGGCCTATCAGCTTGACCCCTCTACCAGATTCGCAGGCTCGGATGGTATTATGAATAATGGCGACGATGTATTCCCCTTCAATAATGTTATGCAGCAACAAACGCTGCTCAGCATCAACGGAATCCCGCTCTGGCTTACTCCCGACTTTACTATCACCGGCGCTCCGCATACTCAATACTATGCCGATGGCGATTCTCTGATGGTGCGCAATCTCTGCGTGTATAACTACGGCGACGCCCGTAGCGCCGATAATATCTGGATTGCAGTGTATCGCAACAGCCGCGCACCGGCGAATCTGATTCAGACTTACAACTTTCCGGCTGGAATGGCTTTCGGAGAGCATCGGTGCTACGACCTCAAGATAAATGCAGCCTCGCAGATTAACGCTACCGATTTGCATATCGAAGTGAATAACGACGGAACAAAATATCCACAGTTAGAATGTGATACAATTTTCTCGAATGATAATATCATCCCCTTTTCAACTATACCGATGGCTCGCAGCGATAGAATGACTCTCTTTGCCTGCGAAGCGAAGTTTCAGGATATTCTGGCTAACGATGGCAATGTGGCCGGCGGTACGCTGTCGATTGTAAAGAACGGCTCGCGAGGCTCTGCTTCATCGCCCTCAAATATGTTTATATACGATAATTATATTACAACCAACTGCTATGCTCACGGTGGAAAACGCGATACGGTACGCTATAATATATGCCATGGATCGAACTGCTCCGAAGCTAACATTTTTATAGATATTCTTCGCCGACCCGAAATTCTTCTTCGGGATTCATGCTCGCGCAAGCCTTTTTTAACTATCGATTTTCAATACAAGAACGCTCAGTATGAATGGTTCCGCTCGACGGATAAAATCAGCTGGACGCCGATAGGAGGCTCGCCACAGCTGAAGATGTATGTTACCGACCAGGCCTGGTACAAGGCTGTGGTAAACTACAATGGCGACACGGTGGAGACACAGCCGGTATTCTTCCGCATCCTCCGCAAATCGCAACTTGCAGGGAACCTGTTCTGGTACGAAAGCGAATTGAATAGGGTTAATTAAGAATTAAGAATTAAGAATTAAGAGAGCTGCGCAGGCAATTAAAATAGATTTAGGATTTCAAGAACCAAGAGCCAGGACAGCTACACAGGCTGGTTCGATAGTCTTTTTGCACGCAGATGACGCGGATTTTACAGATGCCCGTAGATCTTTTTTATGCGGAACCCAGTAGAGGTTTTTTTTGGGACTTTTTGGGGCGGTTGGGGGCGGTTGGGGGCGGTTTGGGGCGGTTTGGGACGGTTTGGGACGGTTTGGGACGGTTTGGGACTTTTTGGGACGGCTTTTGGGACGGCATAGATATGGAGGACGCTCTCAAAGCCCAGCAGGGGCGGCATTTTATTAAACGCGGGCTTTAGCCGGCAAACGAGGAGGGGCAAAAAAGAAGGCGTCCGTGTAGTAGGGGCGTTGCGCGTAAGGCTACTACATTAGATTAGGGGCAAAAAACAAACCATCCGTGTCGTAGGGGCGTTGCGCGCAAGGCCCCTACTTAATTCTTAATTTTTAATTCTTAATTGACGGCGTAGCTGTCTTGGCTCTTGGTTCTTGAAATCTTGGTTCAAAAATAATTCGTGATTCAAATAATTGTTTTATCTTTGCGGCAGAAAGAAAATTAATTATTGATGGAACGAAGGTTCAAATATATGGTATCCAAGACTAAAATCAGCAGTGATAAGCGCGAAAATATCTCTGCCAGAGGCCTCGTTTTCGGGGGTCAGGGGCTTGTTTTCGATGGTCGGGAGCCTGCTTTTGTTTGCCATTACGTATCAACATCAGAAAGAACATTAATTTTACCGTATAGGTGTTTACTGAATATTAGAACAAACCCCGCGATTGGGAATTGTGGACTCATATTACCCGATGAGGAAGCAGTTGAAATCCGCAATTGCATGATCGGCGCCCGTCCTAATGCAATTAGAGCCTGCCATAGAGCGGCTATGCCCTGTATCTGCTCTATTATTTCCTGCATAGGTATGCTTTCGGTTTTCAAGGAAAAGTTTTTGGAATGTATTGGCTCCATTTCAAAATGGAATTGGACAATTCTAACTTGGATGGGAGTCCTTCTAACTTGGATGGGAGTCCTTCCAACTTGGATGGGAGTCCTTCCAACTTGGATGGGAGTCCTTCTAACTTGGATGGGAGTCCTTCTAACTTGGATGGGAGTCCTTCTAACTTGGATGGGAGTCCTTCTAACTTGGATGGGAGTCCTTCTAAAATGGAATTGCTCCATTCTAAAATGGAATTGCTCCATTCTAAAATGGGATTATTCCGTTTTAAAGCAGAAAGCGCCTGATGCAGATGGAGTTTACATGAGGTCATTTCTGAATACCATGATTCGGATCTGCGATTATGTAAACGACTGCACGATTAGTTACCTTGCGAGCTGTGTTGAGGTCGGCAGAGGATGTTTTGAAGTCGTTAAAAATTTCTGCGGGCTGAGACCGGCGCGCCAGGGTAACTATGACCACTGTAACCGGACGTTTGCAAGACGTCCGAGGTCAGTTATCACCCATAAGGACGCCTGTATAATTTACAGGGGGGTCCTCTGTAAATCATTTTTTTTAACATTAAAATCAGAATCAACATGAATGGTAAAGACTACATTCCTGCTGGTTATTCTGATCTTGCAACGTGGTTAAAAAACATGATAGCAGTGTCGAAATTAGGTCTATCACGCTGGCAAGTTTCGGCAGGGAAATTAGACCCTGTTGAAGCAGCCTCCGACGAGTTTAGCAGCGCTAACGACGCTGCCGAGAGTTCGTCGGCAAGCAAGGTGGACAGGCAGTTGCGGAAGGATAAGGCAACGGTCGTAAAGAAAGAGGTTAGGAAATTTGTCAATGCCAATTTGCGTTACAACGAGAACGTTACCAACGAAGATCGTCTTGCGCTGGGCTTGACCGTTCCCGATCCACATCACACGCCCATACCGCCTCCGGCAACTTATCCTATTTGTAAAATCGACACGTCTATCATAATGCGCGTTACTGTTCTTTTATACGATGGAGCAAAGACGACGCATAGTAAACCACATGGCGTACACGGATGCGAAATCCGCTGGGCTCTTTTCGACGGAGTGCAGAGTGTGCCAGATGGTTTGGCAGAATCGAAGTTCACGACCAAATCGTCCTACACATTCAAGTTCGATGAAGCCGATCGCGGAAAGCGTTTGTGTTTTCGTGCAAGATGGGAAAGTACAACCGGCGAGCCAGGACCATGGAGCGAGATGTTGAACGCAGTAGTTCCATAGCTTCTATCAGCCTCAGGCGTTTAGGTATTGTTAAATATACGGACATTTTGTAGTTTTGGTAGATAATCATCAGCGTAAGCTGAGCATAATTATAAAATTAATTTATATGTTGTGATGTTCCGTATCCCTTTAACAATACCTTTTTTTTGATGGTTTGACTGCTGGGCTTTTTGGGACGGTTTGGGGCGGTTTGGGACGGTTTTTGGGACGGTTTGGGACGGTTTGGGACGGTTTGGGACTTTTTGGGACGGTTTGGGACTTTTTGGGACTGGGGTGGTATTTTGAGTTTTCATAAAAAGATGTACTTTCGTGCGGTCAAATAAAACGTAAATGATATGAAAATGTTCACGGCTTCCTCTTTGAGGATATTTTTAGCAGTATTTACTGTGTTTTTCAGCGTTTCGATTAAGGGGCAGATTTATAGGGACGATATGGAGGGCGCTACCTTTATCGGGGTGCTTAAAGAGTTTAAAGACATTACTATTCCGGTGCGCGGGGCAAGGATACAGCTCAAAGGCAGCGATAAGGAGACGTACAGCGATGGTCGTGGCTTCTTTGCTTTCGGCGGATTGAGCGGCTTGAAAAGCAGCGCCCCTGCTTCGGCGTTGATTATTTCGGCCGATGGATACGAAACTTTGGAGTTTCCGGTGGAACCGGGGCAAACGGATCTTGGTATAATCTTCATAAGGCCTTTGCTGCGTATCGTCGATCCGGTTACGGTGAATGAGTTAATGCCTGCGGGAGGCGAGGCGTCCGTAGGGACAATCTCGCGTGCAGGGGCGGCGGCTTTGTATCCGGGCGATGATGCTGTGATGCGTGCGGCGAATTACGATCTCGGTATGCTGGGCTTCAAACCGCGCGGTTATGAGCGTAATAATGTTGAATTTTATATCAACGGAGCTTCTTTTAACGATCCGCTTACGGGCTATGCCGACGCAGGCATGTTTTCGGGCTTGAATTTGGCTCTGTATAAGAGCGGCGAAAGCGATATGCGCCTTATCAACGACGCTATGTTTTACGGCGACGTTGGCGGTTATGGCAACATCCGCATAAGCCCTTTAAAGATGCACCGACGGTTTCGCGCTTCGTACATCTTTGGAAATTCGCTGTTTACGCATGGTTTAAACGCGGGCTATTCCACAGGCGAGATGCCCGGCGGACTTGCCCTTAGCGTGATGCTGACGGCGCGCACGGGCGAAGGTTTTGCCGAAGGTACGGCTTATAATAGCGTGTCGTATCTTTTTGCTGTCGGCAAGGCTTTTGATGAGTTCAACAAGCTCAATCTGTTTGTGTTTGGAGCGCCAAGCAAGCGAGGTGGACTTTCCTACGCAAGCGAGCGGGAGTATGAGAGCGAGGGGAACGGCTACTACAATCCGTCGTTGGGCTACGATGGCGCGAAGCAGAGGAATATCAACGAACATCGGGTTCACCGTCCTGCGCTGGGAGTTGAATATTGCCGCGAAGGGGAGGTTTCGCAGTGGAATACTTCGGCAGCCTTTGTTTTCGGCGACGAAACTTATAGCGATTTACTTTGGACGGAGCATGTACGCGATCCTTTGTCGGCGTACAGAAATTCTTCGGGACATTTGTTGTGGGATATGATGCGCGCGAGCAATGATACGGCAAGCGACCGTGGCTCGCATTATATAGTTTCGGATAATTATTCAAGAGGGAATATGCTGACGTTTAATAGCGTTTATGATCTTTACGAATGGGGCGACTGGGCGACCACCGCCGGCCTTGATCTGAAGCTCTACAACGCTTCTTTTAGCAGTAAGGTCGATGATTTGCTTGGAGGCGGATACTGGCTTAATATCGACAAGTTTCGTTCTTTGGATATTCCATCCGTTTCGGATTATTATCAATTTGACGTCAAGGCGCCGAACCGTCGCGCGGGCGAAGGCGGAAATATTGGTTACGACTACGGCGTGCAATATCAGTCGTATCGTCTGTGGAACATTTGGCGTTACTTTATGGGTCGTTTCAAATTCAGTTTTGGCGGCTCTGTTTCGTTGCTTTCACATCAGTACGTTCAGAATACCATAAACGGCAAATTTCCTACGGAATCGTCAAGCCGGCCACCGCGCAAGAGCTTTTTCAATTACACATTGAAAGCAGGCACGGCATATCGCATAGACGGCACGAGCAGCGTAGAGATCAATACTATGTTCGGTAAACGCGCGCCTTTGATTTCCGACCTTTATCTTGCTCCGCGCATCACGGGCGAAATATTCGGCAAGGACAATGAAACGCAGATAGCGGTGGATGTAAATTACCTGTACACAAATTCTTTGTTGGACGTGAGAGCGAGTATTTTTGCTACACAAAACTCTAATCGCACCGTTGTACGCGGATATTACGACGAGGAGTATATGAGCAGGATGAGTTTGGGAATTTCGGGTTTGAACAGCCGTCATCTTGGGGGCGACCTGAGCGCAAAGATGAGCATCACGGATGAAATTTCGGTAAGTTTGGCTGCTTCGTATGGCGTTTACAAGTATTTCTCGGAATCTTTTGCCACTTTGATACAAGAGAATACTGCTACCAAGCTTTTAATTGACGACACTTTGCGCACCGGCGGGAGGCGCGTTGGCGGGACGCCACAAATGGCTTTCAGCTTGGGCGCCATGTACGATTCGCCACAGCGCTGGTGGGCAGGATTCAAGGCCAATTATGCCGGCAATAACTATATTGAGGTAAATCCTCTGCGTTTCAGCTCGTCGAGCCTTTCGCCAGATCGGGAACAGAGAGGTCTGAAGGCTGCTTTTACTGTTGATTTGTATGGCGGATATACTTTTGAGTTCGGCGAAAAGAAAAAGAAAGCCATAGGGTTGAATGTTAATATTCAGAATCTTATCGGGACAAAAGCGGCATATCTTGGAGCATACGAGCCATTCGGGATAATCGGCTTCGACAATGCTCAACGGTACGAGCCACGCTATGCGGCGGCTTATGGGCGGACTTTTTATTTGATGTTGAGTTTTGTGTTTTGAAGGCTAAGCATTTCCAAGCGGAATAGTTACTTCAAAAATTCCGTCGGAACATCTGATAGATATTTCACGTTTCCAGACCATTCTAGATCTTTCGGCGAGATTGTTCAGGCCGATACCTTCGCCGCTTTCTTGGTCTTTTTTGGCTTGCACAGCATTGCTTACCGAGATAGTAAAATCGTCGCGGGTTGCGATATTTATCACAAGGGGTTGTTTATTGCTGATGACATTGTGTTTAATGGCGTTTTCGACCAGAGTTTGCAGGCTTAGCGGAATCACAGGGCAGTTAAAGTATGCTTCGTCGATGGTATAGTTTATTATCAGATTGTTACCATATCGTATTTGCATCAAATTACAGTAAGATCGGGTGAATTTAAGTTCTTCTTCGAGCCTGATAGTTTCTTTGTTCTGCAAGGTATATCGAAACACATACGACAGTTGCTCAACATATTCGAGCGCTTTATCGGGATTCGACTTTACAAGGGAACTCAGGGTGTTCAGCGAGTTAAAAAGGAAGTGCGGGTCCACTTGGTTTTTGAGCGATTGGTATCGTGTTCGGAGATTTTCTGCAAGCAGCTTTTGATTTTCCAGACTTATACTTTGTTGTTTGTAAGACAGGAATATCACTTGCGAAGAGAACATCACAATGGTTGCAATCACCATGTCGCGTACAAATCCGCTTCTGATAAATCTTTCGGGACGATGAAATCTTCTCACAGAGCCATAGATATATTCTGCAAAGCTCATGTGCATTTTTGATATTAGGTAGCTTATAATCAAAGCGCACAAGACGGTAGAAATTATTATCAGCGTCATTTTCGCTTTTCGCGGGATTTCTGTTTTAAGCATTTTGAAATTAAGCATATACAAGACGAAGGCGAGTAAAAAATTGCAGACAATATTTACCAGCATAGGGTTTATTCTGACGTCGATACGTGCGCGATATTCCGGCATCATGGCGTCGCGTCCATACAGGTATGTTATGAAGAACAGCATGTTAGATAGCAATCCGATTGCCAGCGACAAAACCAGAGCTGTTCTGTATGTTAGCGGAGACTTTTTCATAAAATTCTTATCCATAACGGATACAAAGGTAATATATTGTTACTTATTGATATTCTTACATTCTGCTGAAGCGGCGATTTTGCCTGTCGAAATGGAAAAAATGGCCGACCGAGTATATCTGATAAAAATTAGTACTTTTGTGCGGATTTGTGTCGAGTTACACTTAGATTAATTATTGATAAACAAAAAAAATAAATTGTATGGCAAAATCTCAAAAAAATAAAAATGTACAGGTATTTCTTTCGCCGGAAAATTATGTACGGAAGAAATCGCGTAGTTTACCTATTGTCAAGTGTATAATCAATACCGACTGGGACAAAAGAGGACTGGCAAACGTAGTTATTGCCAGAAAACACACAAATGGCAATTTTACTTTTTGCATGTATCTGGTAGATACAAAGTGTATTGGAGTGAAAGACACCTTTTTTAAATTCAACGTCCCTCAAAGCGAATTTGACAATATTATAAGAGACATGAAAAAATATTATGAGGTAGAAGAAGTTTCTTATGAACTTGCTCATAATATAATCTTTGCAGCTATTGAATTTGCCGAAGAATATGGATTCTCGCCTCACAAAGATTTTAGTTCAACTACACAATATTTTTTGGAGGAAGACGATGACAACATTCCGCTAATTGAAATTCATTGCGGCAATAAGGATGGAGTTCCTTTGTATATCAATGCCGGATACGAAAGTTCCGCAGAGGCTAAAAAGATTATCAATCAGCTTGAAAAAACAGCAGGAAAAGGTAATTTTGAATACATCGTAAACAAATCTTCCTTTGATTTCGATTCAATAAACGATGATTACGAGTATGATGAAGACGATGATGATGAGTATGAAGACGACGATGATGAGTATGAGGACGACGATGATGAGTATGATGAAGACGACGATGAGTATGAAGACGATGAAGACGATGATGAATACGATGAAGGGTATGAGGCTTATCTTGAAGAAATCCTTAAGATGAATAAAGAAGATGCTGAACAAGAAGCATCTGACATATTCAAGGAATATCAAGAAAAAGTTAGCAGAGGACTTGACTTGTTTTCAGATCCTGATTTTATAGTTCAATTAGACGTTTTTGTGGATTTTTGGCGACACGAAGACAATATGGTGGATATGGATTTGGTGGATAAATATACGGAGATGGTGAGATTGGACTTTAGTTTATTGAGAATTACAGTAAACGATGAGGTGCCAAATTCGCTATTTCCCTCTTTTACAAGCAAAGGCAAAATCTTGGAGGAGGATTTAGCGTCTGCTATTTTTGCGATTAATGTCCCTGATTCAGCTGTACATCAAGCAGAAAGGCAAGTCAAAGTGTTTAAAAGACAGCATGGTGATTGCGCCGCATTGTCGTATCTTAATTTGATACTGGACGACAGGAGGAAAAAACAGACATACAGCGATATAATAAAGGAGCTTGAGCGATATCCCAATTATTTTCTCATAGAGGTACTAAAGAAAGAAAAGGAATTACAAGATTTGCCAAAAGAGCAAATACGGGAGCAGTTGATGAAATTAGTTGAAGGCAAAACAATTACAGAGCTTGAGGCTACACAATTTATACTGACTTATGCAATTCTTTTATTTGATTTGATGAATGATGAAGCTGAATATAAATTAGAAAAGTGTCAGGCGCTTGTCGAATCGTTTGAATGTATCCGTTTTCCTGATATTGCGCTTGGAATATTGGCATATAAAATAGATAAAAAACTAAGAGATCTAACAATAAACGAGTTTTTTAAACGCCGAGAGTTTGTTTGAAGCGAACGGTACGCGGTTTAGTTTCGAGCATTTCTCGTTGTTGCGACAGGATTGTTTTTACTTCGTTGGCAAGATTAGACAATTTGAAGGATAAATCTGCAATTTCTTCTTGTGATATTGCCTGTGGCAAGGCAAGCAGAGGATAAATTTTCCCGTCGATACTAACTTGACACAGGCAGGGCGTCCCCGAAAATCCGTTTATTTGATAGTGTATTTTCAATAAATCGACAACTGTTTCTTCAAATGCTATCAATAGTAGCGGCTGCAAGACAGATAGTTCCGTTTCGATATGTTTGTGGCAGTTGCTGAATTTTGACGCTATCCTGTCGGGTAAAAATTCCTCGCCGACACTTTGCCACAGGTAACACTTTGCACAATAAGTCATAAAACAGTCATAATTTTTTATGTTCAAGGTATCGTACAGGCA
>JAITGD010000195.1 GCA_031280885.1 Prevotellaceae bacterium
ATTCCGCATTGGTATCCTGCTGAAAGTAGGTAAAAAGCTGTCCGCCATTGTTCAGCGTATTTTTCAGTTCTTTTTGAAACTCTTCGCCATACGTTTTACATTCAATCATCAAAAATGCCTTGTCGTCTTTTTTAAGCAGAATATCCAAGCGTCCCGAAGTTCCGTGTCCGGCGGGATAAGTTTTTTCCAGCACAATGTTTTCCGGCTTGTAACCCTTTTCCAGCAAACGGTTTACACATTCGAGAACGACAAAGTTCTCCGGATGGGAGAAATTTTGAGTGGTTTTGCTGTCCAATTGAATGATATCGCCGTAGTCAATCGTATTCTTCTCAAAATCAACTTCAATGCAATAGCCGTCCGCCTGCGGATATTTCTTTGCAAAAACTCCGGCGGCGTTCTCTTTCGGGCTAAATCCCGATGCAATAAGTAAACTTTCGTAAGCCATCGACAAATTCTAAATTATATTTGGCTGCAAAGGTATGAAAAAATTTCCAAACATTTTACTGTGAAACAGGGTCGAATTTTCTGTGCTTTGTTTTTTCGATGAGAAAAATTTATTGATTAATTGGATGAAATTGAGAACGCCCACTATAATAGCAAAATATCTTAAAAAATAGAAATCTTACAGTAGAACAATTTCGCCGGTTTCATATATCGATGAATTTTATTCGCAACCCCGATCTTGGCTCTTAACGTCTTGATTCTTGGCTCTTAGCTCTTGATTCTTGGCGTCTTGATTCTTGACTCATATTCCTCTGTTCAAGCTCACGCTGCAACACAACTCGAAAAGCATACGAGCGCCGACGTTTGCGTCCCAGTCGCCAGTAGGCGCGGGCGCTACTTCGTTCAGATCGAAGCCGATTATCGTTTTTTTTGATTTCGCGAGTTGTCGTATCAGGTACGCGGCCTGCGGAAAACTCAGTCCTCCCGGAACGGGCGTTCCGGTTCCCGGACAAAGCGAAGGCGAAAGTCCGTCAATATCAAAACTTATGTAAACATTTTGTGGTAAGTTGCTTATGATTTCCGTGCATTGTTCGTGCCAGGTTTTTCCGGTAAATTCGGCAGTTTTCAGCATCCGGTCGGGAAACATAACTATTTTGTTGCATCTTTCGGCAAGTTGGATTTCTTCGTCGCACAAGTCACGAATAGCCACTTGCACAAGCTTTTCGACGCCTTCCGTGCGATGCAGCACATTGTACATTATCGATGCATGCGACCACAGAAAACCTTCGTAAGCGCAGCGCAAGTCGGCGTGAGCGTCGATTTGCAGAATTCCCATGCCGGCGGGATTGCGCTCGGCCAGAGCCTTGATCAGTCCGAAAGGCGTGCTGTGTTCGCCGCCCACTACTGCTGCGAATTTATTTTGATTCAGGATTTTACAAGCGGCATCATATACCAAGTCGTTCATCGTTTCGGAGGCTCGATTAACGCGGCTAAGCGCTTCGGCGATTTCCTTGTCGTCGAGTTTGCCGCCGGCTTCCAAATGTGCAATTATTTTTTCGGCCAAAGCTCTGTTCACAACGTTCAGATCTGCCAGGTCGAGCTTTGTGCCGGCAATGCGGATAGTCCATGCGTTTTCGCGCTCGAAATCAAACAAATCCACCTGAGCCGAAGCCTCAATTATAGCTTGTGGCCCCTGCGCTGTTCCCGAGCGGTACGAAGTGGTAACATCCCAAGGAACGGAAATTATTTCGATGTCGGCCTCGCCCGATTCGTATGGCAGGGCGAAATAATTGCCGTTGGGCCGGCCTATATCGTTGTGGTCGAAAGTCATATTGTGTTTTTAGCTGAATTTCTGCAATTTACACAGATTATAGTATATGCCTTTCAGGTCGATTAATTCCTCGTGCGTTCCTTGTTCGATGATTTGTCCCTCCTGCAAAACCACGATACAATCGGCATTTTGTATGGTCGAAAGCCTGTGCGCTATCACAATCGAAGTTCGATTAGCCATCAATTTTGCAAGAGCGTCTTGCACAAGTCGTTCCGATTCGGTATCGAGAGCCGAAGTTGCCTCGTCCAGGATCAATATCGGTGGATTTCGCAGCACCGCGCGAGCTATGGCTAAGCGTTGTCGCTGTCCGCCGGATAGTTTGTTGCCTCTGTCGCCGATATTGCTCTGATAGCCTTGTTCTAATTTTACTATAAATTCGTGAGCATTAGCTATTTTGGCTGCTTGACGCACGCTTTCTTCGCTGGCCTCGGGCAATCCGAAGGCAATATTATTAAAGATGGTGTCGTTGAACAAGATAGATTCCTGATTCACTATACCCATCAAGCTGATAAGTTCGCGTGGTTGATAATCTTTGATATTTATGCCGTCCAATTTGATTTGACCTTTTTCGACGTCGTAGAAACGCGGAATCAGGTCGGCGATGGTAGATTTTCCTGCGCCGGAATGTCCCACTAAAGCGCACATTTTTCCTTTGGGAATGGTCAGGTTAATATTGTGTAGCACTTCTCCGCCGCGCTCGTTGTAGCTGAACGACACGTTTTCAAATTCGATATTGTTCTTAAATTCCGATATTTCAACGGGATTGTCGCTTTTCAGCACCTCAATCGGATAATCCAGAATATCGAAAACCCGTTTTGCCGAGGCCATGCCGCGCTGTATGTTGGCGTACGATTTGATGACCTCCTTTACGGGGACTAAAATATTGTAATACAGGCCTAAATAAACCACAAATTCCGGCGCGCTCATGTTCATGTGTCCGCCCATCACCAATCGTCCGCCGAAATAAAGTATTCCCAGCACCACGCTAACACCCAGAAATTCAGACATTGGCGAGGCTATTTCCTGTCGGTTGAATACTTTTTTCGAGGCCTGTCTGTGCTTTTCGTTTACGGATTCAAACTTGTTGCTGATATATCGTTGTGCGTTGAAAGCCTTGATAATACGTATCCCTGTGAGGGTTTCTTCGATTATGCTCATTATGTCGGCCTGATATTTTTGAGCAGTACCGGCGTCGCGCTTGAGTTTTCGCGCCAGCCGTCCGATGAAAAAGGCTGATAACGGGGCAACTATCATCGAAAAAATAGTCAATTGATACGACATGTAAAACAATGCGCTCATGTATCCGAGAATCAAAATCGGTTCGCGAAAAATGATTTGAAACGAACTGACTACACTGCCCTGAACCTCACCGATATCGTTAGACAAACTCGACATAAGATCGCCCTTGCGATGTTTGTTGAAATAACCCGTATGCAAACGTATTATCTTGTTAAAGACAGCGTTACGCATGTTCATATTGACGTAAGTTCGCATCGAGATTAAGGTGCGTTGCGAGGCGTATTTGAATACATTCGACAAAAATGAGGCTAAAAGTACTGCTATACAAATAAATAACAGAGTTCCCGACACTCCCCATTTCTCGTTTATCGTATATAGATAATACCCGAAAATATCCTTAAGATACTTTATACCAAAGGAAAATGCTGGAATTTCGGAGACCTCAGTAAGACTATCTTGCTCGAACACAACTTGCAACACCGGCCCGATAAGCGCAAAATTGGCTATGCCGAATATGGTGCCGGGAATGACGAAAGCAAGATACCTCGGCCACCATCGATTGTATGGTTTTGCAAAGGAAACGATGCGTAGAAAGAGTTTTTTGTCCATTTAAATGCAAGTGTTTGAGCAGTATATATATGTTTTATCCTTTGTCTTTTGACAGTTAAAATCGCGGCAAAAGTACAAAAAATAGTTATACAATTGTATAACTATGTAAAAGGTATTTCGGTTTGATATGCTTCGTCTTGTTTGTTGTCGTTTTCGTTGGATACCGACAGGCCGAGCAAGCGTATGGAAGAGCCGTCCAAATCGCTTTCGCGGAGGAGAATTTTTGCATATTTGTGGACGATTTCAAATTTATCTAAACATTCGGCAAGAGTTTTCGAGCGAGTTTTTCGCGTAAAATCGCCAAAAGTTACTTTCAGCGTGAGTGTGTGGCCTTTGAATCCGGCTTTAGCGATTCTTTCCATCAATTCGATTTCGATTCTGTATAATTCTGCAATACGTTGAAAACGTGTAGTTAAGTCTTTTTCAAAAGTACGTTCCGTGCCTACCGATTTCCGTATTCGTGAGGGATTTACCGGCCTCTCGTCGATTCCGCGCGAGATGTCAAAAAAGAATTTGCCTTGTTTTCCGAATAATCGCGTCAAATTTTCGAGAGAAATATTGCGTAAATCTTTGCCTGTGAAGATTCCGCAGCGGTGCATTTTTTTGGCAGTAGCCGGTCCGACTCCGAAAAATTTTTCAATTTTTGTTTTGTCGATAATACGCAGAGCAAATTCCGGCGGAATTACCGTCATTCCGTCGGGTTTTCGCATGTCGGAAGCGAGTTTGGCCAAAAATTTATTGTACGATACTCCTGCTGAAGCCGTCAGATCGGTTTCCTCGAATATACGTTTTCTGATTTCTGCGGCTATGGGAGTGGCAAGCGTAGTGGCTGATCCATCGCCTGTTACATCAAGAAAAGCTTCGTCGAGCGAGAGAGGTTCGATTAAATCGGTGTACGAAGCAAATATCTCCCGTATTTGTTGCGATACCTCAACATAAGCCTCGAAACGATGCGGTACGACTATCAGTTGTGGGCAGATTTTCAGCGCTGTAACCATGGACATGGCCGAGCGCACGCCAAATTTTCGCGCTTCGTAACTCGCCGTCGATACCACGCTTCGCGCCGATTGCCCGCCCACAGCGACGGGCTTTCCACGCAATTCGGGATTGTCGCGCTGCTCGACCGCAGCATAAAACGCATCCATATCAATATGTATGATTTTGCGAATCATGCACAAAAGTACACATTCGCCGAAAATCCGAAAAATTTTACCTACTTTTGCGCCGAAATTTTACGGACTTTATGTCCGCAGAGAGATGTAGTTTTCAAATGATAAAGAGAGATCTTATTGAATTTTATAGTCGCACGGCGCAACAACGGGAACGCTGGAATAAACGAAACCGTTATTACCATCGACTGCTCGAAAAATACTATTCGTTCATCATTCCGCAAGGTAAACGGGTGCTGGAAATCGGCTGCGGCTCCGGCGATTTGCTGAACGCCGTCAAACCATCTCACGGAGTGGGGATTGACCTTGTTCCGGAGGTGATTGAGCTGGCAAAATCAAAATACAAACACCTGCATTTTATTGTTGATGATGTTGAAAATACAGAGCTGACAGAAACTTTTGATTACATCATCATCAGCGATACTCTTGGATGTCTGTGGGATGCGCAGGCTGCCATCCATAACGTCCGCAAACTGTGCCACGCGCAGACGCGAATTGTCATTTCGCAATACAATTTTCTGTGGGAACCTCTTATTAAAATACTGTCATTCTTAGGATTAAAGCAAAAAACGCCCAACGCTAACTGGTTTTCCAATAAAGACGTCATTAATTTATTGGATCTTGAAGATTTTCAGGTAATTAAAACAGAACGAAAAATGCTTTTTCCGCTCAATATTCCTCTTTTGAGCGTGTTTTTCAATAGTTTCATAGGCAATTTACCTGTCTTTAATCATCTATGCCTTGTTAATCTGATAGTTGCTCGGCTTTTGCCTAAGGAAGATACTGAGGCAAGCGTTTCTATTATTGTGCCGGCCAGAAACGAGCGCGGAAATATCGAAAACGCCATCACGCGGACGCCGGAGTTTGGAAAGTCGCAGGAATTTATTTTCATCGAAGGTCATTCATCCGACAATACTTACGAAGAAATGGAGCGGGTAAAAGCCGCTTATCCCAAAAAAAATATCCGCCTGATGCGTCAAACCGGCAAGGGAAAAGGCAACGCTGTCCGCGAAGCTTTCGACGCCGCAACTGCTGATATTCTGATGATTCTCGACGCCGACCTGACCGTATCGCCCGAAGAATTACCCAAATTCTACGACGCTCTCTGTCATCATAAAGGCGAGTTTATCAACGGTTGCCGATTAGTTTATCCGATGGACAAAAACGCTATGCGTTTTCTTAATCTACTCGGTAACAAGTTCTTCGGATGGTTTTTTTCTTTTCTGCTGAGTCAGCCGCTGAAAGATACGCTTTGTGGAACTAAGGTGCTGTTTCGCAAGGACTACGAGACGATCAAGGCAAATCGAGCCTATTTTGGCGATTTCGATCCTTTTGGCGATTTTGACTTGCTGTTCGGCGCCGCTAAACAGAATTTGAAAATCACAGAAGTAATTATCCGTTACAAAGATCGCGAATACGGAACAACGCAAATTTCGAGATTCAAACATGGAGTTTTGCTCTTCAAAATGAGTTTCTTTGCTGCTCGGAAAATAAAATTTATCTGATATTTGAAATGGAAAAAAAATCCGATATTTTATATCCTGAAGATGTTGCAGAAACTTTGAAACATCGAGACATACTTAAAAAAAAATCATTTTTAAGAAAATTGTATATTGATTGGTATAATTACCTTATAAACAAATCAAAAGAGGTCGAAAACAAAGAAGGTAAAATATTGGAAATAGGTTCTGGCGGCGGTTTTTTTAAAGAAATATTTTCAGAAGTAATTACTTCCGATATTTTGAAGTTAGACAATGTGGATGAGGTATTTAACGCCGAACAATTACCATTTTCCGATAATTCGTTAAAAAGTATTGTGATGATAAACGTATTTCATCATATTCCACGTCCTTATCTCTTGCTTGAAGAAGCGCAACGCAGCCTTGTCGAAGGCGGGAAAATCCTTATGATAGAGCCTGCTAACAGTTCCTTTGCACGTTTCATTTACACTCGTTTTCATTCGGAACCTTTCGATGTGAACGGAGAACGGGAAATAAAGGCCGACAGCCCGCTTTTTAATTCCAATCAGGCCTTGCCGTATATTTATTTTGAACGCGATTTACCTCGTTTTCAATCTACTTACAAGCAACTTACGCTCAAATCCATTCATTATCACACGCCTTTTTCGTATCTTTTGAGCGGAGGTTTTTCAAAACCTTCATTATTGCCTGGTTTTATGTACAGTACGGTGAAATTTGCAGAAGGTTTGCTGAGGCCGTTCAATCGAAAAATCGGGCTTTTTTGTACAATAGAAATTGAAAAAATAAAAAATATTTAAATCAAATGAAAAAACAAACATCAACAATTAAAAATAAAGGAAAAATTACGGCAACACCGACTTTCATTCCTCTGTTAAACAGAATGGATGACCATTTGCAAAAAAAAGACAGAATTTATTTTTGGTTTATTTTTGCTCTTACAACCTTGGTTTCGTTTTTATTGTACGATCCTCGAGTGAGTCTCACGGGCGACGATTCGAGTTATGTCCTGGCAGCCAATAGTTTTCTGCATAATTTCGATTTTCCGGGAGCGCAATCCATGCTATATAAAATAGCTTTGTCGCCGGTGGCATACATTTTTGGTTTGTCGCTTTTTCCGCTGAAAATGTTCTCGATGCTATCGATGCTTGGCTTTATGTATTTTACATTCAGGGCGTTTCGTCGCAACATTCCAGCCTCAATTCTCTTGTCTGTTCTTGCGCTTACCTCCGTCAATTCGTATGTGCTGTATTATGCAAGTCAAACTTATTCCGAAGCATTTTTTATGTTTATGCAGTCGCTTTTTATCCTTGTTTTTTTCCGTTTTATCAGAAGAGAAGAACAGGCGGCTGCTGGTTTTAGTAAAGAAATCAGGCTTTTACTTTGTTTGGCGCTTTCGGCTTTGAGTGTTGCATTGACCCGCCACATCGGTTTTTATCTTGTTTTTGGAGTGGCGGGATATTTTTTATTTTGCCGTCAATGGAAAGATTTGGCGCTCTTTATTCTCTGTTATGCCGCTCTTTTTCTCGTTTATTCCCTGCTGAAAGATTGGATTTGGGGAAGTAGCGAATTGCAGTTTTCCGGTCAGGGAAACACTCTGATTAACAAGCATCCATATAGAGCTGAAGAAGGACGGGAGGATTTTTTCGGCTTTCTGGTTCGCATCTGGCAAAATTCCGATCAATATCTTTCAAACGGCTTGTTCAGAATAATCGGATTCAGTTATAAAATAGGCGATAACAGCATCTTACGGATGCTTTTCGTTTATGCAGCAGCCCTTGCCGGCTTGTGGTTTTCGTTCAAACGCAACAAATATTTATTTGCAACAATACTTTTTACCGGCGCTTTTCTTTTGGTGTCATTCCTTGTGCTTCAAGTATTTTGGAATCAAGAACGATTGATTATTCCGGCTTATCCATTTATTTTGATGAGTGTTTTTGCTTGTTTTTATTATTTTTTATCGAAAAAAAATCTCCGCCGTTTACAGTTTATTTATCCGGTTTTTGTAGCTATATTATTCATTATCAGCTTGAGTGGTACGATAAAAGCTATTCCGGAAGCCCGAAAAATTACTAATCAATACAGCGGACTTACTCCCGACTGGCTGAATTATCTGAAAGCAAGCGAATGGGCTGGTAAAAATTTGAAAGAAACAGACTTAGTGGCTTGTCGAAAAGCCTCGATGTCTGTTATTTATGGCAAAGGAAAACCTTTTTTTGCCATATATTCTGTGCCTACAAGCAATGCCGCCGCGTTTATGAACGAATGGACGGCTGCACCCGACAAGTATGTGGCCGTGCTGACAAACGATCAGAATTACAGATATTTCGGTCTTTTGCGCGATTTCTATCACGCTCGGATTGAATTGGGCGGAAAAGTATTTTGGATACTGAATAATTCCGACAGTTTAAATAAAACTCTCGTTCAGATGGGACTACCGGCAAACAATCTGACGGAAATGCAGAAACTGAGCGCACAGGCTAACAACAATTTCGGGATATTTTATGCCGATTCCTTACTCAATCGTCTAAAAGAAAACGGAGTTACACACATAATGATGGCCAGCCTGCGGATGAATCCCACACAAAAAACCGGTCAAACGGTCAATACTGTAGAAAGATACGCCTTTTACATTCAGGAAAAATATCCTGATTTGTGCAAGTTAGTGTATCAAGAGGGCGCCAACGACAACGAACCGGCTCAGATTTACGAAATTAACTGGCCGTTGATAGACAGCGCTTTTACCTCAAAACCTTCTCCCACGCCTTCGCAACCATAAGTATCTCTGTTGATGTCAATAAAATCAAAAATAACACTCGTCGAACGATTGCAAGAAAAGTTCGAAATTGCACAAAAATCCACTCTTGCCGGAACGGGAGAAGCCGCTGCCGTAATTACCTGCAACGATCATATTCGCAAGTTGATATGTTCCGATATGCTTCTTGAAGGTATTCACTTCAATTTAGTCTATGATCCGCTGAAACATCTTGGATACCGGCTTGTTACAGCTGGAGTGTCCAAAATAGCAGCGATGAACGGTCTCGCCATGCAAATCTTGGTATCTGTGGCTGTGTCGTCGCGTTTTTCCGACGAAAATCTTGAAACTCTGTTTGATGGAATACGCACAGCCTGTGTCGATTTCAAACTTGACCTGGCCGGTTTCGATCTCTTCACATCTTTGACGGGTATGACGCTCACTATCACTGCAATCGGCGAAGTTGCCGAAGACGCAGTTTCGTACAGCAGCGGAGCAAAAGTTAACGATTTGATCTGCGTTTCGGGCGATCTTGGCGCAGCTTACATGGGATTGCTGCTTCTGGAACGCGAACGCCGTGTGTTTGAGACTAATCCACAGATACAACCCAAACTCGAAGGTTACGATTACATTCTTCAAAGAAGACTTAAACCACTCGCTCGCACCGACATAGTAGAGTCGCTGAAAGAGGCTGGAATACGTCCAACTTCGATGAGAGTTCTTACCGATGGTCTGTCGTCGGAAATGTTGCACATCTGCCGGCAATCGGGAATAGGCGCACGTATTTATCTGGAAAAGATACCAATAGCTGCGGAAACTTTCAAAATATGCGAAGAAATGAATTTCGATGCAGTAACCGCTGCCATGAACGGAGGCGACGACTATGAACTGCTTTTTACACTGCCAATCGCCGAGTACGATAAAATCAAGAGTAAGAGCGGGTTTAATCTCATCGGACATATCACCGAAGCCAGAAAAGGACGATTTCTAATTACTCCCGAAGGAGAAGAAATAGAATTGACAACATTAGTTTTTTTAAAGGCTGAATAATCGCAATGTCCCGCAGGGACGATATATTGGTAGAAAACCAATATGTCTTCTCCGTATCTACGGCACGGGGTGGGATGGGAGGACAGCTTTTCTACCAACATTCTGTGCCTAACGGCACAAAGAGATGCGACAAATTGAAATGCACCCGTTTTGTGCGCAGATTTTTTATCTAATCGGACTGCGTAGCTGTCTTAGCTTTTGAAATCTTAGCTCCGAAATTTTGGCTCTTGAAATCTTGAATCTCTCTTAATTAAAGCAGCCTCACCACTTTTTCCACTCCTTTGATTTGTTGCAGGTGTACTGTCAGCATATCAAGTTGTTTTTTATCATGTAGATACACTTGCAATCGGGCTTCGAAGAGGCCTTTGGTGTTAGCGATGTTTATCGAGCGTACCGAAATACCTGTAACCTTCATTATCATATCGTTAATGCGGCCTAACATTCCGGGTTCGTCGTTTCCGGCGATTCGCAGCGAAGCTTGAAACGACTGTACGGATTCGATTTTTCGCCATCGCGCTTTGATTATTCTGTAATCGTATCGTTCGAGCAGACGGTTTGCATTTGGGCAGCTAACGCGGTGTATTTTAATACCTTCTTTGATAGTAACGAAGCCAAAAATCTCGTCGCCGAAAATCGGATTACAACATTTTGCAAGTTTAAAAGCGATGTTATTCAATTTTTCGTCTATTTCGAGGACGTCCGATTTCGGTTCTTTCGTCGGTTTTGTTTCCGATTTTGGCGTCGATTCGGCAATTTGCGATTCAGTGGCTTTATTTTCGGCCTTTTGGATAATATCTTTCGTATCGGTAAGGTCGATTTTGCCGGAGGCAATTCCGGCGTACAGATCGGTTATCACCTTCAGTTTGAAATGTTTTATCAAGGCGGTAAGAATTTCGTCCGTCAGCGCAAGTTTCCAATTTTTCAGACGTCTTTCGAGCATTTCTTTGCCCATTCCGGCGAGTTTTGTTTCCTCTTCGCGGATACGCTGTTTGATTCTTGCGCGCGCTTTTGAAGTAACGACGTAGTTAAGCCAGTCGGATTTAGGACTTTGATTCTTTGAAGTCAGAATTTCGACAATATCGCCGGTTTTCAGTTTCTCTTTGATTGATATATTTTTACCATTCACTCGCGCACCCACGCATTTTGCGCCGATTCCGGTGTGAATATCAAAAGCAAAATCGAGTACGCTTGCGCCGTTAGGTAATTGTCGCAGGTCGCCGGCGGGCGTAAACACAAATATTTCATCGTGTTTCAACTCCGAAAGCGAAGGATTTTTTTCCATATCGTCGCTGGGCGAGTTCAGCATTTTTTTCACCTTGTCGAGCCAAGTTTGTACGCTTTCGAGCTGTTTCACACCCTTATATCTCCAATGCGCAGCGATTCCGCTTTCGGCGATTTCGTCCATTCGCTTGCTTCGTATTTGTACTTCTACGGTTCGGCCTTTATCGGTATCGACCGTTATGTGCAGCGATTCGTATCCGGTTGATCGCGGCATCGAAATCCAATCTCGCAGACGTCGAGTGTCGGGTCTATATATATCAGTAACAATTGAATAGACCTTCCAGCAATCCGATTTTTCGTTTTCCGAATCCGAATCAAGAATTATTCTGATTGCGAAAAGGTCGTAAACTCCTTCAAAAGGAACTTGCTGACTTTTCATCTTTCGCCATATTGAATATACTGATTTTGTGCGACTTTTGATCTCGAATTTCATACCTTGCGCTACGAGTTCCGTTTCGATGGGTTTCACAAAATCGGCTATAAATTTGTTACGTTCGACGTCCGAAGTTTTGAGTTTTGCTTTTATCGACCGATATATTTCCGGTTCGATATATCGCAGCGCCGTATCTTCCATTTCGGATTTAATTCCGTACAGTCCAAGCTGATGCGACAGAGGCGCGTAGAGCAAAAGCGTTTCGTTGGCTTTTTTCAGCTGTCTCGACGGCGAGAAGAAGGCCAGCGATCTCATTATTTCGAGTCTATCGGCGAGTTTTATCAGAATTACGCGCGGGTCGGCCGAGAGCGAGACTATCAGTTTGCGAAATTTTTCTACCTGTAAGCTGGTAGTTTTCATATCGATATCCGAGATTTTATCTAATCCGTCGGCCACATCCGATATATCCTTAGGGAAGATATTTCCGAGGTTTCGGCGTTCTTTTTCGTCTTTTTTTCGCGATTCGTGCAGAAAGAGAGCGGCTACCGAGGCGGCAGTCAGACCCATTTCATCTACAAGGATTTCGGCCACCGCCAGCGAATGTGAAATCATCGGCTGACCGTTATCGCGAAACAAAGCTTCGTTAGCAGTTTCAGCAAGTTTAAACGCCTCATTAACAATATATTTATCCTTTGGCGAGAACGAATCACACCGTTCTATAAACTTTTCAAACGCTTTTCTGATTTCTTCGGGTGAATTTACATGCTTTGCCATTTCAACAACTGTTTAATTACACGGCAAAGATAGAAAAAATTAAGAAAGAGCCAGGATCGCAAGAACCAAGAGTCAGGACGGCTGCGCAGTCAATTAAGAATTAAAAATTAAGAATTAAGAGAGCTACGCAGTTTGGTTTGATAAAAAAGATCTGCATGCAAAATAACAATCAGGCCAGCCTGCGTAGCTCTCTTAATTCTTAATTGATTGCGTAGCGTCTTGGCTCTTGATTCCTGAAATCCTGACTCTATTTTACAATCCCACCACAGTAACAATTTTGCCATCGACAACTTTGTCTTCCATAGTTAGTTTGTCGTCCCAGCTCACTGTTTTGCGGCGGTCGAAGAGGGCGAGCCAGCCTTTGCTGCATCCGTAGGATTCCATGTAGCGGGCGGTCTGTATCAGTCCTTTTTCTAAAGTTTTTGTGTCGTAGCGGATTTTTAGTTCGATGGGATACTTTTCGTTTTCATAAACCAGA
The DNA here is from genome assembly GCA_031280885.1 of Prevotellaceae bacterium. Classification (GTDB taxonomy): domain Bacteria; phylum Bacteroidota; class Bacteroidia; order Bacteroidales; family UBA932; genus JAIRLF01. Next base: position 12,981 of record JAITGD010000195.1, read on the forward strand.
CACAAATCCAAGCGACCGGTTCCGGCAGCCATATCGCGGTGGATTTGTCCGCCGCCGTTTACCACACGCTGCAGAAAAGCCATCATTGTAAGGTGCGGAGCAGCTTCGACGTATGTAAAGCGTTTTGTCAGAATTTCGCTGTTATCGCGCCAGAAGTGTTGAAAATCACGCATTAGAAAATCCATGTCGATACGTCCGTTTTTCAGATAGCGCGGTATTTCAAAGTCGGGTTTCATCAGAAGAATTTCGTCTTGGCAATTAAATGACAAAGTTCTTGCAATGACTTCGGCATAAATAGGATT
>JAITGD010000084.1 GCA_031280885.1 Prevotellaceae bacterium
GCGCAAGGGCTTCGCAGAGGGCGCAAAGGCTTCGCGTCCTTTGCAAAGCCCTTGCGCCCCCTGCGGTGAGAAACCGCAACACGACGGTGAAAAGTCAAGTTATTTCGTGACAATTCCTTTGCGGTAAAAAACACCGCCATGCGGTGAAAAAACCGTCAGTTTATCTCGTAACACTTACTTCGGCTGTATGTCCGCAGTCGGACGTAATTCGTAATTCGTAATTCGTAATTTACATGCAGTGGTTAATGCCTGTCGGACGGGTGGAGTGAGACGGAGACACTGAGCCGATAGGCATTAACAATTAATTAATTGTTAATTGTTAATTGTTAATTGTTAATTGTTAATGCCTATCGGACGGGTGGAGTGAGACGGAGGCACTGAGCCGGAAGGCATTAACAATTAACAATTAACCATTAACCATTAACCATGCCGTTTTCTGACAATACATAAATCCCCTTATCGGAACTTGCCGTTTCAGGCGCCGAAAGGGTGGGTGTGGTGCAGACTGGGGGATTTGTGCAATTATGGTAATTGTAGTAATGTGAATCCTTCTGAAATAGCGGAAAATGCTTGGATTTTGGATTTAGAGGATATAGAAAAGGATACAGCAAGATTATTACAGCGTGTAAAAAAAGCAGATAGAAATACCACGAGTACAAGACATCGGTTTGAAGAAGGGAATGTATTATATAGCAAATTAAGAACATACTTAAATAAAGTATTAGTGGCGGATGAGGTTGGCTTTTGTACGACCGAAATTTTACCATTAGATTTTAAAGGTTTTGTTGTTTCTGAATATGCAAGACGAGTATTGATGTCGCAAATGTTTTTGAATTATACTGAACAATGTGGTTATGGAGTTAAAATGCCAAGATTAGGCACAATGGACGGTCAAAAAGCACCATTTCCCCTTCCCCCTCTCGCCGAACAATGCCGCATCGTTTCCGTCGTCGAATCCGCTTTTGCCCTGATCGACGAAATCGAAGACGACAAAATATCGCTGAGACAGATTGTCAGACAGGCAAAAGCCAAGACGCTCGACCTTGCCGCGAGGGGAAAGCTCGCGCCGCGTCCCGCTGCGAATTGCCGGCTGAAGAATGCGAAGACAACTGCCGATAATTCGCCTTATGCGTTTGAAGTGCCGGAAGGGTGGAAGTGGTGCCGTATTGAACAAATTTCTTTAAACGTTAGTGCAGGCGGAGATAAACCAAACTGTTATTCCAATACAAAAACTGATATTTGCAAAGTGCCAATTTTTTCAAATGGAATAAAAGATGACGGACTTTATGGTTATACGGATATGCCTACTATAACAAAGCCAAGCATTACTATTTCTGCACGTGGAACTATTGGTTATACCTGTATTAGAGAAGAACCCTATTGTCCTATTGTGCGATTAATATCAATTACGCCAGACAATAACATCGTGAATATCAAATTTTTGAATTACTCATTACAATATTTAATTCCTCAAGGTGAAGGCTCAAGTATTCCACAATTAACGGTTCCTAACATAAAATCTAAATATATCCCTCTCCCCCCTCTCGCCGAGCAAAAACTTATCGTCGAGCGTATCGAAACTATTTTCAACATATTAAATTCCATACGGGAAAATTTGTAAGTTTCGCATAAAATCGTTTTGTTGCCCTAAAATATTATTCTTATGGTAACAAAATTTCAAAATCATTTGAAGAAAAGCGACTTGTCGAAAAATACGATTGTTTCGTACGTATGGACGATTAATTATTTTTTTGCTCATTACGAGCGGATCGACAAGAAGAGTCTAACTGCCTATAAAAGCTGGCTGATTGAGCATTTCAAGCCGCAAACGATCAATCTTCGTTTGCAGGCGCTCAACAAGTATCTTGAATTTATCGGGCGCGATATGCCTGACGGCGAAGCGGGAGAGCTGAAACTCAAATTTGTGCGCGTTCAGCAAAAGAGTTTTCTCGAAAACGTGGTCAGCGACGCCGATTACAAGTTCCTTAAAACCAAACTTAAGGACGACGGATATACCGAATGGTATTTCGTGGTCTGGTTTTTGACCGCTACCGGCGCACGTATCAGCGAACTGCTGCAAATCAAAGCAGAACACGTTGAAACCGGCTATCTGGACATGTACACCAAAGGAGGGAAAATCCGTCGCTTGTATATTCCCAAAACTTTGCGCAACGAGGCTGCGCAATGGCTGAAGGATCGCCATTGCGTTTCGGGTTACATCTTTCTGAATCGTTTTGGAGAACGAATCACTGCGCGCGGTGTTTCGGGGCAACTGAAACATTTCGCCGAGAAATACGGCTTGAATCCGAAAGTGATTTATCCCCACTCGTTCCGTCATCGGTTTGCAAAAAATTTTTTGGACGAGTTCAACGACATCGCCCTTCTCGCCGACCTCATGGGTCACGAAAGTATCGAAACTACGCGAATTTACCTGCGCCGCACGGCAAGCGAACAGCAAAGCATCGTGGACAAGGTTGTTACGTGGTAATATCCCGTTACGAAAGCGTAGGTGTTTTTCCTACGCTTTTAGTTCATTTTCGATGGCGTCCAATCGGGCGAAAATTGCTTCTATTCGGGCAACAATGAGTTGCTGCTCTGAAAGAGGGGGAAGGGGGAGTTGGATTTCGCGGATTTCTTCTAAATGCAAATTTGTAATTGTTACCGTTTTCTGTCTTGAAGTCATTTGAGAAAGTGCATTTGCGCTTCCTAAATAATATGCCAAGTATTTGCTATTAAGTTCTTCTTTTGGTTTTAACAAACACAAACTCACAAAAATACTAAATTCATACTCCCAATCAACAACTTTCGCAACACCAATTGTTCCATTTTTTGATAATAAAACATTTCCCTTTTCGGGTTTGCAGCGTTTTATCAGTTCGGTATGTTCTTCTTCTGAAATAAATTTTTTACTGTCATTGCTTTCAGTAATATCTGTTACTCTTAAAAATGGAATGCCATCTGTTGTATATTTGGGCGTTTTATGTGTGCCATCTGTAATTTGATTGCACACATTCTCCAACTTCACAATTTTCCACCCTTCCGGCACTTCAAACGCATAAGGCGAATTATCGGCAGTTGTTTTCGTATTCTTCAGCCGGCAATTCGCAGCGGGACGCGGCGCGAGCTTTCCCCTTACGGCAAGGTCGAGCGTCTTGGCTTTTGCCTGTCCGACAATCTGTCTCAGCGATATTTTGCCGTCTTCGATTTCGTCGATCAGGGCAAAAGCGGATTCGATGACGGAAACGATGCGGCGTTGTTCGGCGAGAGGGGGAAGGGGAAAATAGGTTTCCTCAATTACACTTTTGCCAACTCTTTGTTGTCCGACGGCACCGGAAAACTGCTGAACTCCATTTGTTATAAACATTTCTGTTTTAGCAAAGAACAAAAGATAAAAATTTGATACTTCATCACTCTTGGGTCGCAATATATGCAATTCGGTTGTTCCCGCACCAAAATTATTTTTTAAATCTTTAAAAATAACAGATTTGCGGTTTTCAAAGCAAGGAGTTATTTTTGCAATCCCGACATCACCATTCCGAAAATGAGTAAAACCTTTTTTTACCTCTTTCCATTTCCTTATTTCAAAAATGTGTTTATTCGCAAAACCCTCCGAAATAAATGTCATTGGAATAAATGACACTTGCGTTTCATCTGCTATTTCATTCTTGGGATTGATTTCAAATACATCTTTTATCTTCACCCACACCCACCCCTTCGGCGCCTGAAACGGCAAGTTCCGATAAGGGGATTTATCATCACTATTATCGGGTTTAATTTTCCTGGTTTTTGCGGATGTGCGCGCCACGTTTCTATTTGCGCGGATACGTTCGAGGAGAGCGGATGCAGGCTCGTCGTTCGGGTCTTGCGGCACGAGTTTTCCGCGAATGGCGAGGTCTAATATTTTTTGACGTAATTGTTTTGTATTCATATCATCACTCTTCTATATCGTCGATTATCAGTTTCAGTTTTTCCATTGCGGCTGCTATGTTCGCGGATTTTTCCTCCATCATCGCCATCAGTTCGGCGAGGGAGTAATCTATTGTTTCTTCGCCGGATTTCAGCCATGTGATGTCGAGCGAGGTTTTGTCGCGGGCTTCGATTTCGGTTTTCGTAAATTTTTTCCAGCGAGGATTGGAATCATTGTCGCGATTTTCCATTTTGCAGCAGGCGACGAAATCGTCGAGATGGCGGCGCCGGATAGGATTTGTGGCGAGCGTGTGTTTGATGTCGGTGCGATAGTCGTAGTATCGGATTTCATGGGTCGAGCCGCCTTTTGTAAAGAAAAGAACGTTGGCTTTTACGCCGCCGGCATAAAAAATCCCTGTCGGCAAGCGCAAAATGGTATGCAGGTTGAAATCGGACAGCAGCTTTTTGCGGATAATTTCGCCTGCTCCTCCTTCAAACAGCACGTTGTCGGGGAGCACGACAGCCGCCCGTCCGCCGTTTTTCAGCGTCAGCATAATGTGTTGCAGGAAGTTGAGTTGATTGTTGGAAGTCGAGACATACAAATCGTCGCGCATAGCCGAAATATCCACGCTTCCTGCGGGGCGGGTGCCGAAAGGCGGATTGGCAAGCACCATGTCAACCAGTTTTTCGGGTTGTCTTTCGAGCGAATCGGCGCATTTTATCGGACTTTTATCCGTTCCTATGCCGTGCAGATAGAGGTTCATCGAGGCGAGCGTAACCACGAGCGGAGTAATATCGTTGCCCGAAAGCGCTTCGTTTTTCAGGAAGCGCAGTTTGTCGCGATCGACGGATTGCCGTTTCATATAGTCGAAAGCGGCGAGCAGGAAGCCGCCCGTGCCGCAGGCGGGGTCGCACACGGTTTCGGTAATCTTCGGCTGCACGACGTCAACCATCGCGCTTATCAGCGCGCGGGGCGTAAAATACTGACCGGCGCCCGATTTCTTGTCCTGTCCGTTTTTTTCCAGAATGCTTTCGTAGATGCTGCCTTTGAGGTCGCCGTCCATGGCAAACCAGTTTTCTTCGCCGATAAGAGTAATGACTCTGCGCAAATAGACGGGCGAAGTGATTTTGTTGTCGGCGCTTGTAAAGATCGTGCCTATAAGACCGTCCTGTTTTTTCAGCGTGTCGAGAATTGCATTATAGTTGTCCGTCAATTCATTGTTGTTCGATTCGACTAAATCTTTCCAGCGATAGCCGTCGGGAATGGCGGATTTGTCGCCGAGCGACATTTTCTCGTCGTCCATTTTCAGAAACAGAAGATAAGTGAGTTGCGTGATATAATCGGTAAACCCCACGCCGGCGCCTGCAATGACGGTTGCAAGATTCCAGACTTTCTTTGTGAGCGATTGTTCGTTGACTGACTGCATTATAATTGTTAATTGTTAATTGTTAATTGTTAATTGCCTTCCGGCAGTCGATTGCGAATTGCGCAATTGGCTGCCATCTCCACTTTGTTAATTGTTAATTGTTAATTATTAATTGTTAATTGCCTATCGGAAAAATGGAAGGGTTTAACTTCTTTATAATTGTTAATTGTTAATTGCCTATCGGAAAATGGCAGGGTTTAACGGACTGAACTTTTGAAACTACCGCAGCCTTTCTTCCGGTAGGTCATTA
>JAITGD010000006.1 GCA_031280885.1 Prevotellaceae bacterium
TCTTTTTTCTTTTCGATAATCAACAGAAGCAGTGAACTTAACACATTGACCGACAAAATAATAACAACGAAAAGCACGATAAAATATATCGTAACTTTTTCCGATTTCATCATTCGGTACAAGATGGGATTTTGTTCGTATCGTGTTTTGACTGTCATTTCCTTGCCCATGATTTCTTGTACTTTAGCTTTCAACTCTTCGACCATGAAAGATGAGTCGATAACGATTTCCAGAGCGCTCGCCCGATTGCGACAGTCGAGCAACTGCTCGGCAAATTCGAGTGGAACGAAGATGTATTTGCTGTCGAAACTCTGTTCCACCGCGAAGATTCCCGATGGATATATCGGCAAGACATAGAGCGCTTCGGCGGGATTGTTGAGCGCGACCTTCGCTCCGCGTTTCGGCACGTAAAAGAGCATCGGTTCTTCAAATTGCAGCGAAAACAGTCCAAGTTTGGCAGCGACGTCGTAGCCCGGCACCGCTGTGGGTCGATTTTTGTGATGTAGCACAAATTCGCCGTTGTACATCATTTCACATAAAGGTGTAATTTGCTCATACACAGTATCTACGCCTTTCATTGTGGCCAAAGCCTGGCGGTCGGCGTATTTTATCAGCACGTTTTCCTCGAGCGTAACGGCTACCGAACTTATGCCGGGCAAACGGGCTATTTTACTGATTTTAAGTGAATCGACGAGAAAAGTTTTTCCTTCGACAGCGCTAACTTTCAACGGAGGATCGAAAGTTCCGTAGAGCGATGCGGTGAGATTTTCAAATCCGTTGAATACTGACATCACTACTATGAGAGCGGCGGCGCCGAGCGTAACTCCCGTCAAACTGATGTACGAAACCAGATTGACAACGTTGTGCGATTTTTTCGCAAACAAATATCGCAACGAGATGAATATCGGTAGATTCAAGATTTTAATCGCAAATTTACGGATTTTGATTCATTCTGACATTTTTTCTATCCATGTTTCGCTCCGCTGAAATATAAGGCCGACAGGAGTGTGAAAACATAAGCTTGTATGCAGGAAACCAGCACGTCGAGCGCCATCATGAAGGTCGAAAACAGCACCGAACCTATGGCTATGCCGCTTCCGAACGCCGCGCCCAGCGAACTGAATATGAAAATCAAACCGATGAGTACTATCACAATCATGTGTCCCGATAAAATATTGGCAAACAGACGTATGCAAAGCGCAATCGGTCCGGTGAACATCGATATTATTTCGACCAAAGGCATGAGCGGCAAGGGGATTTTCAACCATAAAGGTACTCCGGGCGTCCATAATTTATGAATCCAATAATGTTTTCCGGTGCTGCACATCGTAAGGGCGAAAGTGCAGAGCGCCAGAGCCGCCGTACAATTTATGTTTCCGGTAACGTTAGCGCCAAAGGGAAAGAGAGGAATCAAACCTGTCAGATTCAGCGTCAAGATGAAAAAAAAGACGGTAAGCAGATAATCTAAATATTTTTCGTAGCCTTTGCCTATGGTTGGTTTAGCTATATCGTTGGTTACAAATAAAATAACCGGCTCTAACAATGCTTGTATTCCACGCGGAGCTTTCAGCGGGTCGCGTTTGTAGCGGCGTTTTACATGAATCATTACAGCCGAAAGAATGAAAACGGTGAACAAGAGAGCGAATACGTTTTTGCTTATTGACAGGTCGATAGGCCTGATTTTTGTGCCGTCGGGCATGATTTCCATTATTTTGCCCTTGTATTTGCCTTCGGTTTCTACTGCAAATCCCTTGTAACTCTCGGTTTTATGGTGAAATTTCGACGATAAAAAGACAAACCATCCGCGATCTTCGCTTTTGAGTATTACGGGTAGCGGTAGCGAGATTTTATGTTCGCCGATATCCGTAATGTGAAATTCGTAATCGTTGGATATATGTCCGAAAATGAAGCTTTTCATATCGAAGCCGGCGGAATCGTGTTTTGCGGCGTCTTGCGCTTTTGCACAAGGGATGCTTGTTGCAAAAAGTAAGAAAACGCTGATCAGTTTTGTTCTGAGTGTAGAAAAATTCATTGTTCTAATTCAATCATTTTTAAAATTTAAGGCTTTATGTAGTATTGCTGCCGATTCGTAATCTTCCATTTCTTTGTAAACGTCCGAGATATATTCAAGTTCGATTTTCGGTATGGAGGCAAGTCGCTCAATTGCAGTTGCATGCAGCACTTCGCGAGTGTAAGGCTGCTTTGCGTCGAACCATCGCGGAAGATCATGGCAATATTTATCAAACTGATTCAAAGCTTTTTCATCAACAGAAATGGGGATATTTTTTTCTAAGGCAAGAGCAGTGGCCTCGTGAGCTTCCATAAAAACACTCGCCATCCGGTTGTCGGGTAAATACAGTACAAGTTTGACATTGAATTTTCCGTTGTCTTCCATTTCCTTGATTACCACCGAATAAACCTCGGCGCCGAAAGCCTTCATCATGTCGTCAAAATACATGGAAGGAGTACTTCTGAGATTTTCTATCACTCCACCACAAATATCGAATTTACAGATATTTGGAATGATAGTAATAGCGTGTCTGATGTTAAAAACCTGAACGATATATCTTCCGTCTTTTGTGATCATTTTCACAGCGATTTTACTGTTCAAGAACGCGCAAAGATCGAATTTTTCAAAATATATTTCTTCTGATTTATCAGGCTTATTGTCAAGCTCGTCAAATTTATCTGTCATATTGTATCTCCTTTACTTTGAATGGCTTGTTTAAATTTAGCAGCAATTTCGTATTCTTCGTATTTAAGAGCTACTTTTATAAGGATTTCCATTTCTTCGATAGCAATGTTCTGTAATTTTTCAGCAGACATATTTCTGGCATAATCAAGTAATGCATTTTCGTCGTCGAAAGTAGCCATAAATACCTCTTCATAAGTATCGGTAGCCTCTAAAGTCAGCAGTTCTTCGGTTATCCGCAGCGGCACACTCGTGCGATAAGCCTGAGCTATGCCATGATCAACCATAGCATCTACGATATGTTCTTCACCCTCACTATCAATAACATATATCTTAGATCTGTTCATATATCTTTTTGAATCATGATAGAGAACTATTTTTTCGATTCGAGCTTCCATTTCAGGTATCAAAGCAGTTATAATGTCGTATATCAGTATTTTAACATTTTCGAGTCCCTTGTATCCGAGTGAAAACAGAGTGAGATTGCTTGAAATCAATTGTCGTTTCCGCCCGTCTCTGGCATGAAGTACCAGAATCGGCAGGTTTCTGTTACCGCCTTCAATAAGTCCGGCGTCAAATTTAACAATATCGATTTCTGCGTCTAATTCTTCTCGTTTCATAAGTATTCAACTCTCTTTTTAATGTACTTTAAAATCTACTGTTTTTGAGATGTTTATATTTAAAAACATTTTTGTTATATGGCGAAACAATACTGTTTTATCGAAACATAAATTACTCTAAACCAGGCTAAAACACGTATTATATTAATTTCCACTTAAGGTATGTTAATTTGTGTTAAATCCCGACAAAATCAGTTTGTTTTGAACTTAAAACTTACGTTTTTCAGTTCCTCGTTAGCCTTTATGATTTTCGTTGCCAAATCGGCTTTGAATTTTTTAAATCGCTCAAAGACAATTTCATCGCCCACAGCGAGAATTTGAACGGCAAGTATGGCGGCATTTTTTGCTCCGTCCAGCGCTACGGTAGCTACCGGTATTCCCGCAGGCATCTGTAAGATAGAGAGTACGGAGTCCCATCCGTCCATAGAGTTCGACGATTTTACGGGGACGCCAATTACCGGCAAGGGCGTAATGGCCGCGATTACGCCGGGAAGATGCGCCGCGCCGCCGGCTCCTGCTATGACCAGTTTTACTCCTCTGATTTCGAGTTCTTTGGCATACAGCATTACTTGTTCGGGAACTCTGTGTGCCGATAAAGCGTTGATTTCAAACGGTATTTGCATTTCATCGAGAAATGCGGCTGCGGCTTCCATCACTTTCATGTCGGAGGTGCTGCCCATTACAATGCTTACTTTTGGATTCATCTATATATTAATTATCTTATTATTAATCTTTTCGAGCTTCTATATGTCCGTAGAACGAAATCGATTCTCGCGAAATATCGCTTACTCTCAATTCGGCGTATCCCGATTTCGAGATGGAGAGAAAAAGTTCCGGCGAGTTTTCTACATCTTTAGTTTTCAGACTGATTTCCCATCCACGTTTGATTGTTTTGAGTTTATATTCGTATTTCGTGCTTGTGAATTTTATTCCACCATCCGCACCTGGCCTGACCATCATATAAGCTCGTCCGAAGTATGGCAAAAAGGCCACAAGGGTATCGCCGGCAAGGGTTAAATCGTATCCCGAACTGAGATGTTTTGTAGCGCCGCTCAAAGGCGTAACCGACCGAGCTACAAATACATACGATTTGCTTTCAATCAGATTGCCGATTTCGTCGGATTTTTCTTTCTTCTTGTCATTAGGGTCATCGGCCATGGCAGCCGAAGATATGAGCATAAAGACGAGGCTTACAAGTTTTATTCTTAAAACATTCATGGTATAAATCATTTACAGGTCTGATAATTACTTAGTTATAAATCAATGTACATCAATATTATACAGCGTCTTGCCAGGAAAAAAGCATCGGAAACATCTTTGCAAAAAAGAACATTGCAATGAAAATCAACATTATAGTACCAAGTATTATGATCATTCTTAATCGGTCGCCATAAAGGTTTTTCTTCATCTTTTTATCGCGTTCATACATTTCGCTGAAACGTCCCCGAATATCAGGGCGATACGGTGTTTCATCGGGACGTTTGATTCCCATTTCTTTTTCGATAGCTCTTATACGATTTTCCCTATCCTCCTTTTCGGGGTTCCAAACACGGGGAATATAGAAGAACTGTTTGGGTTTGGGTGTTTTAAAAAACGTTATTTTCAATGCCATGTCAGTCGTTTTAATTGTGTATAAAGTGCAAATATAGTAAGATTTTTGAGAGCATAGATTTATAAGATTTAATTAATTGATTATGAATCCACAGTCCAAGCGTCCAAGTGTCCAAAAGTCTAAACGTCCACGAATAAAAAAAGCCGGCAAAAGCCGGCTTTTTTTATTCGCTCAATTTCTCTCCATTTCGATTGAACACTTTAGACTCTAAATAATTAAGAGTAGAGTCTGCTTTGATTTTTATTAGACATTTGTATTCAAATGACCATTTCATGCGCAACGATGGGAATCCTTTTTTGAGATATGCTGCTACGTAAGGATGAAGCGATACGAGCAGGCTACTGCAATTTTTCTCCCTGACGAAATAGGCTATCTGGCTTTTGAGCTGAGTATCAAAGATAATACTTGAGCCGATATGCCCTGAGCCGTGGCAGGTAGGACAGGTTTCTTTAGTGTTGATGTGTGTTTCGGGGCGCACACGCTGACGAGTCAGTTGCATCAAGCCGAATTTACTCAAAGGAAGGATGTTATGTTTAGCTCTATCACCATCCATAAGTTCCACCATTTTGTTATACAGTGTCTGTTTGCTTTCGTTATCGTGCATATCGATGAAATCCACCACAATAATACCGCCCATATCTCTCACTCTCAGTTGGCGGGCTATTTCTTCGGCAGCGAGCAGGTTCACTTCCAGAGCATGGATTTCCTGGCTGTTGCCCGATTTCATTCGTATTCCGCTGTTAACATCAATAACATGCAGTGCTTCGGTATGTTCTATTATCATATACGCTCCGTTGCGCAACGAGACCACTCGTCCGAACAAGCCTTTGATTTGTTTCGAGACCCCGTATTGGTCAAAAATCGGCATTTTACCTCTGTAAAGTTTGACAATTTTGTCCTTTTCGGGTTCGATATTATGCACGTATTCTCTTATTTCCTCGAATACCGCTTGATTGTTGACATAAATATGGTCAAACGAACCGTTCAGCATGTCTCTCAGGATAGCCGAAGTGCGGTTTATTTCGCGAATCAGCAATTCGGGTTTTTTGAAAACATGCAGTTTAGCGCAACAATCTTCCCACTTTTTAACCAGCAGGTTCAATTCATCTTCCAAAACAGTATTTTTCTTACCTTCTGCAACAGTGCGCACTATGATTCCATAGTTGGGTGGAAGCACCCCTTTAATCAAACGTCTTAATCGTTTCTTTTCTTCGCCGGAAACGATTTTTTGCGAGATAGAAATCTTGTCCGAAAACGGAATCAACACCAAGTTGCGGCCTGCAATCGAAATTTCCGAAGTCAGGCGCGGCCCTTTAGTCGATATTGCTTCTTTTACTATCTGAACCATAATTGCTTGTCCCTGTTTAATGAAGGTAGTTATTTTACCTTCTTTTTCCAGAGGAGGCATCATTTTGGCTTTCGAAAACGCCAAAGCTTTTCCTCCCGAAGTATTCTGAAGGATAAAAGTGTTAAGCGATTGAAAATGATAACCCAAATCAAGATAGTGAATAAAAGCGTCCTTTTCGTGACCGATGTCAATGAAGGCGGCGTTCAACGCCGGCATAATTTTTCTTACTCGACCTATGTAAATATCAGCTACCGAAAACTTTTCGTTGCTCGAATCCTTGTTTAGTTCCACGATTCTTCTTTTGTCGAGCAGTGCAATCGAAATTCCGGAGGAAGCTACGTCTATAACTAACTCCTTACTCATAAATAAGATAAATAAAATTAAAAATCTGAGATATACCCTAATGTCAAAGAACGATCAAATTGTACAGCACAGTGTACAAAACGAAACATGAAAAACCTAAAGGGATTTTTTCCCTTTAGGTTTTCGTTATTAAAAGACCTTCAACGGCTACCTACTTCTTTTTATGGCGGTTTTTACGCAAACGTTTTTTACGTTTGTGGGTAGCCATCTTGTGCCTTTTCCTCTTCTTTCCGCTTGGCATAAAGAACTATTTATAAAGTTAAAAATCAAACAGATTCAAAGTTAATTATTTCTTCTTAACGTTTGATTTTACCTTATTAACGAATACCTTAGCAGGTTTGAACGCCGGAATGAAATGTTCCGGGATAATAATGGTAGTATTCTTCGAGATGTTACGAGCTGTCTTTTTAGCTCTTTTCTTCACGATGAAACTGCCGAACCCACGTAAGTAAACGTTTTCGTTCTTTCCAAGAGAGGTCTTCACGGTTTCCATGAATGCTTCAACGGTTTTTTGAACCGTTACCTTTTCTACTCCTGTGCTTTTGGAGACTTCATTTACGATATCTGCCTTTGTCATAACTAATTAATATTAAAATGTTGTTAATTATATGTATTAATTCACTTTGCAAATATATTACATTTATTTGTAACGAGAAGCAGTTTTTTGACTTTTTAACTGTTTTAATCTCTCTCGAAGCCTGATATTTCGGTGCTAAACCTCTGTTAAATCCTTATAATCAGCCAAATAAAAATAATTGCACAAAGTGAAATATTTTTAAAAAAAGTTTATCAGAAGGGGCTTTACGAGGACATATTGGCATCAATTGGGGCGACAAAAGCGCATTTTTTTCGCAATATTCGACCATGCGCGACCGATTTTTCTCCTTATAATCGTCATATTTCCGTCGATATTCTCTTTTGAAGCAGATATGACGAATAGTCTGGTCAAAATATAGCAAGATATAATACTTAGAATCAGCAAGTTTACGCAGCCACGCAGCATCGTCAAAAGCTAATTTCACAAGGTTTTTTAGTCGAAAAAAGTCAAAATTTCACGCTATAATATCCTGTATATCAAAGTATAAAAGGCGATAGACAAGAGAATAAAGTTCTTGATGACGCGAAGACAAAACCCTACAAATCGATTGTAATTAAATAACTTAGCATATACGAGAGCCATGATTGCAAGAGCCAAGAATCAAGATTGCAAGAGCCAAGAATCAAGATTTCAAGAGCCAAGATTTCAAGAGCCACGAGTCAAGAGCCAAGATAACTACGGCATACTATAATATATGGTGTAGAGGAGGTTTAGGCAGAATGATAAATTTTGTCTAATTTTGCGCCGATTAATGCTATATGCTGGATGAATTTGCAGACATTGTACAGATATATAAACTTGGACGAAAGGGTTTCTCTTGACGAAGTTTCAGAACTTGAACGTTTTACGTCCGAATATCCTTGGTTTTCACATGCGCGATTGCTCGCTTTGAAGGTCTATAAGGATAATGAAGCCGACGCTTATTGTAAACACTTGAATGTCTGTACGCTTTTTGCTGCCGACCGCAAAAAACTCTTCACTTTCCTCGAAAGCGCTCCTCATGTCGAAGAGATATTCCAATTAGAAAGCGACAAGGAGATAGAACGTAACATCAGTTTGCCTGTCGAAATTTCCTTGCCCCGCGACGAGCTTTTGCAATACAGTTCGGAGTATTTCAGCTTGGATGACTATAATACCATAGAAACTCAGGACGATCAGGAAATCTCGCCGACAGAACTTATCGATAAGTTTATCCGAGATAACCCGCGAATAATACCGCACGAACTCGAAAATACATCCCGCGACGACATCTTCGCAGGGCTGCCTCCGGAGGATATGGTGAGCGAAACTTTGGCCGAAATATACTTAGAACAAAGTATTTACGATAAGGCAATCGAATGTTATGAAAAATTAATTTTGCTGGATCCAGAAAAAAGTATTTACTTTGCAGGCTTAATTGATAACGTTAAGAATAAAAAAACGAATAAAATTAAATTATAATATGTATCTGATATTTGCGATCTTAATCGTCGTTACGGGAATACTTCTCGTTCTTACAGTGCTGGTTCAAAACTCGAAGGGAGGCGGCTTGGCTGCCAACTTCGCATCAGGAAATCAAACCTTTGGAGTTAGGCAAACAGCCGACTTTCTCGAAAAGGTAACCTGGTATTTCGTTGTGGCTATCTTCGTGTTTTGTTTTGCAGCTACCGCAACCATTCCCGATTCAAAAGTGAAATCGAACCGCGAATCGGCTGTGCAAAAACAAACTTCCGGCTCAATGCCCGGTATAAATCAGGACTTTCCTGTTACCGGAACGCCTGGCGCTGTTCCCGATAGCGGAAAATAGACGGTTGGACTTTTGGACTGTTAGACGGTTGGACTTTTGGACTGTTAGACGTTTGGACTGTTGGACTATTAGACCCTATCTATAAGATGCTGTCCCGTTAGGGACGGAATGTTGGTAGAACATAAGCCCGACCTCAAAACCACCGTCCCGTTAGGGACGGAATGTTGGTAGAACATAAGCCCGACCTCAAAACCACCGTCCCGTTAGGGACGGAATGTTGGTAGAACGCAAGCCCAACATCAAAACCACCGTCCCGTTAGGGACGGAATGTGAAAATAGTTGAGACCTTAATTATCAAACCAGCCTGCGTAGCTGTCTTGGTTCTAAAAATCTTGGCTCTTGGTTCTAAAAATCTTGGTTCTAAAAATTTTAAATCGTTTTGTAGTTTGTTTGCGTTTTGCCTGCGGCGATATTTTCTAATCGTTTCTTTATCAGTTTGCGGCGCAGGGGCGAAAGCAAATCGACAAAGAGAACTCCTTCGATATGATCATATTCGTGCATGATCACGCGGGCGCGAATGCCGTCGTATTCTTCGATATGCTCATTGAAATCGCTGTCGAAATACCGTATTTTTATTTTGCTTTTCCGTACTACCTCTTCGTGAATTTCGGGAATACTTAAACAACCTTCGCGAAATTTCGACTCTTCGCCCGAATATTCCAAGATTTCCGGATTGATAAAAACTTTCTTAAATCCCTTAGCATTAGGATCATCATCGTACATCGGCGAAGAATCTATCACAAAAAGGCGAATCGATTTGCCTATCTGAGGAGCTGCCAGCCCTACCCCATCGGCATTGTACATCGTTTCAAACATGTCGAGAATCAACTGCTGCAAACCTTCATAATCGGGCGTAAGTGGTTCGCACTCTTTTCGCAGCACGTTAGATCCTGATAAATAAATAGGAAGAATCATTTCGTTAAAAGCTATTCTATATAATTGTTACCATTGTTCATCGTTTCCATGTACGATTGCAGGATGATTACCGCGCTCAGCTTGTCGGTATTTTCTTTCTTCCGTCTGTCGGATTTTTTGAATCCTGCATCTATCATCGCTCTCATGGCTAATTTTGACGTAAATCTTTCGTCGGCCCAAGCAACCGGTATCTTCGGAAACTTCGCCTGCAAACGTTTGACGAAGGGTTTTACATCGCGCATCGATTCGGCGTCGGTATTATCTAAATTTTTCGGTAAACCTACAACAAATAACTCTACCGGCTCACGCTCGACATATTTCCCGAGATAATCCAAAACCTCGTCTGCATGAACAGTATCCAAAGCTGTTGCTATGATTTTCAGCGGATCGCTTACTGCCAAACCAACCCGTTTACGCCCGTAATCTATAGATAATATACGTCCCAAAACTCTGCAAAGGTAATTGTTTTTTTGGAACCAAGAATCAAGATTTCAAGAATCAGGACTTTTCTTTTGGACTTTTGGACTTTTGGACGGTTGGACTTTTGGACAATTTTTTACCGCAAAGGGCGCGAAGATTTCGCAAAGAACGCGAAACTTTGGGTAAAAACTGTCTATTTATCTCATGTCTAAAAGTCTAAAAGTCTAAAAGTCTAAAAGTCAGACTCTTTCATTAGTTTTTTCACCGGCATAAACAGCCGTTCGAGCAGGCGTAAGTCGTCGGTGATGATGTCGATTTGCGCCTGCATTTCCTGCGAAAATTCGAGTTTTTTACGATAGCTTGTTACAAGTCCGTTGGGCAACGCGATTTCCAGCGT
>JAITGD010000008.1 GCA_031280885.1 Prevotellaceae bacterium
GGATTCTCTCTGGATTTCTATCTCGCCAAGCAGCGGCAATCAGGCAGGAGATTACACTATCGCCATCAGTGTTGAACCTAATCTGACGGGCGCCGACCGCTCGGCAACTATTTCGATTATCTGCGGAGGTTCCAAAATCACAATCACCGTAACGCAAAAGAAGGAAAAGGAAGACGGAGAAATTCCGGTAGCTGTAGCGGACGTGAGCCTTAACAAGTCGGAATTGACGCTTGTTGTTGGCGATACGGCAACGCTTGTGGCCACCATTACGCCTGCCAATGCCGACGACAAAACGCTGACGTGGAGTAGTAGTAATACTTCCGTTGCAACGGTGAGCGAAACAGGCTTGATAACTACACATACACTTGGCGAAGCAATAATCACAGTTACTACTACGGACGGCAACAAAACCGCTTCCTGTGCTGTCATGGCGCTCCCCGGAATTACCATGACGATGGTAGGCGACGGTACGGTCGGGGTAGAGCTTGGAGGTTCCGGAACGGCAACCTTAAATTGGGGCGACGGAAGCAGCGAAATACTTGCTCTTACCGACAGTATAAACTATATTACACACATTTATGTTTTATTCGGCAATCATACCGTAACAATAACCGGAGCAGATATTAAATATTTGAGGTGTTACGTCAACCGACTGATCACTTTGGATGTCAGCAAAAACACGGCGCTAACCTATCTCAGTTGCGGCTACAATCAACTAAGCACTTTGGATGTCAGTAAAAACACAGAGCTAACCTATCTCAATTGCTCCAACAATCAACTGAGCGCTTTGGTAAGTAAAAACACAGCGCTAACCCATCTTCTTTGTAAAAATAATCAACTAACTGCTTTGGATGTTAGCGGAAATACAGCGCTAAGGATACTCGATTGCTCTCTCAATCAGCTGAGCGCCTTGGATGTTAGCGAAAATATGGTGCTGACGACACTCGATTGCCGCTATAATCAACTGAGCGCCGGAGCTTTGAATGTGTTGTTTGGAACTTTGCAAGGCAATACAGGTTGGCCCAGAAGTATATACATTGAAGGCAACCCCGGCGAAAGCGGATGTAATAAAAGCATTGCCGAAGACAAAGGCTGGTGGCCATGGTAGTCTGAACTGTGATTTAGAATGATTTTTATGATTACCTCGTCTGAATCAGGATGAACAGGATTAAAGGATGAACAGGATTTTGTTGATGCGCAAGGCGGCGCAATCACCGTAGAGACGGGGCGCGCCCCGTCTCTACAATACGACACACAACGGCGCAAACAACCGGCGCGTCAAACAGACCTCATTTCCACCTCATTCAAAAAACAGAACAAGCTCAGTAGCACCGGACAAAACTCGAAGAAACAAACCTCATTACCTCATTTAATCATCAGAATTGAACAATGAGGTAATGAGGTTTTGTTAGAGGGTGGTATTCACGTGCTAATGAGGTAGTTTTGTTAGGAAAATGAGGTAAAAATGAGGTTGTGAAAACTATACCAATATCTTTTTTTGAACCGGAAAATCATCCTAAAATCACAGTTCAGACAAATAACATATCTTTGCGCAATTGATGATTTTTGTAAAACATTCGTTAAATATTTAATAGATATGCAACAAAATAGAAGAACATTTTTCAAACAGGGCTTAGCCGGAGCGGTTTTGCTTGGTTCGTCGCAGCTTTTGAAGGCTGTTCCCGAGCCTCCGCAGCCAAAAATGGAGGTCGTCGAAAATCCTTTTGTAATCGGAATGGCCGGATACACTTTTGTGAATTTCGATATCGACGTTACACTCAAAACTATGCAGCGTCTCGACGTGCAGCATCTCTGCATAAAAGATTTTCATTTGCCTTTCAAGAGCAGCGACGAGGCGATCAAGGCTTTTCACGAGAAATGCGCCCTGCACAATGTTAAAGGATACGCCGTTGGCCCGATTTACATGCGCAGCAACGAGGAAATCGACCGTGCTTTCGATTATGCTCGGCGCGTCGGCGTAAAACTGATTGTGGGCGTTCCGAATTACGAGCTGCTTCCATACGTCGATAGCAAGGTTAAGGAGTATGATTTTCAATATGCTATACATTTGCACGGCCCCGACATCAAAACTTATCCCGACGCTACCGACGTCTGGGAGAATACCAAAGCCTTAGACCCGCGCATTGGTATGTGTCTCGACATCGGCCACGACTTGCGCAATGGCTGCGACCCTGTGGCTGACCTTCTTAAATATCACAGCCGCGTCTTTGATATTCATATCAAGGACGTTACAGAAGCAAGCAAGGCTGGTAAAAGTATTGAGTTCGGACGTGGACAGATTGACTTCCCTGCTTTCGTAAAAGCCTTACGTAAGGTGAATTACTGCGGATCGTGCAGTCTCGAATACGAAAAAGACATGCAAGATCCTTTTATCGGCATAGCAGAAGCCATCGGATACTTCCGCGCTATCTGCAATTATGTGCAATAGAACAGAATATCAATCCGAAGAAAAACGAGATTGATTATACCAACAAAGGCTGCCGTTTATTAAGAGACGGCAGCCTTTATTATTGATTATCCGTGGATTTTCTTATTCTTCGAGGAAGGGATATCGATAATCCACCGGCGGCGTCAGCGTTTCCTTGATTGTTCGCGGACTGACCCATCGGAGCAAATTAAGATAGCTTCCGGCCTTGTCGTTTGTGCCGGAACTTCTTGCGCCTCCGAAAGGTTGCTTTCCGACTACGGCTCCGGTTGGTTTATCGTTGATGTAAAAGTTACCTGCCGAATATCTTAGCTTCTTTTTTAGTTTTTCGATGGCGTATCGACACTGCGCAAAAACGGCTCCTGTGAGTGCGTATATCGACCCGGTGTCGCAGTATTCCAAAGCCTCGTCGTACTTTTCGTCCTCGTAAACGAAGATAGTCAATACCGGTCCGAAGATTTCTTCGGTCATGGTTTCAAAGCACGGATCGGTGGTCAGTATCACCGTCGGTTCAACGAAATAACCTTTTTCTTTGTTGCATTTTCCTCCGATTATTACTTCGGCGTCTTGTGATTTTTGTGCCAAGCGGATGTATGCTGCAATGCTGTCGAAAGATTTTTCGTCTATCACCGCGTTCACAAAGTTGCTAAAATCAGCAGGATCGCCCATTTTCAGTTCTCCGATTTGCTGTTTCAGTTTTGCGCAAACCTGTCCCCAGAGCGACTTCGGAATATATGCCCGCGATGCGGCGGAGCATTTTTGCCCCTGATACTCGAAAGCGCCACGTACAATGGCAGTTACAAGCGAATCCACATCGGCCGTAGGATGTGCAAAAATAAAATCTTTTCCTCCGGTTTCGCCCACAATTACAGGGTATCCGCGGTAATGTCCCGTATTGCTACCTACGGTGTAATTCATGCGATTAAACGTCATAGTCGAGCCGGTAAAATGTATTCCGGCCAGCCTCGGCTCGTTGAGTATTATCTCGCTGATTGTTTCGCCTTCGCCCGGGATGAAGTTTATAACTCCGTCGGGTACGCCGGCTTCCTGAAATATTTTCATAAGATAATAATTCGATAACACAGCTGTACTTGCTGGTTTCCAGACGGTAACATTTCCCATCAGGACGGGCGAAACATTGAGATTTCCGGCAATCGCCGTAAAGTTAAAAGGCGATACGCAATACACAAATCCTTCGAGAGGTCGGTATTCTATTCTATTGATTGCCTGATTGTCGGATTCGGGCTGAACAGCGTATATCTGCGAGGCAAAATAAACGTTAAATCGCAGAAAATCTATCAGTTCACATGCAGAATCGATTTCTGCCTGATAGACGTTTTTGCTTTGACCGAGCATTGTGGCCGCGTTAAGCTGGTTACGGTACTTTCCGGCAATCAGTTCGGCGGCGCGAAGCATAACAGTAGCGCGTTCCTGCCAAGGTAGCGACGACCATTCGGCCTGTGCATCGACGGCGGCCTCAACTGCAGCTTGGGTTTCGAGAATGCCCGCTTTGTGATATGTGGCAAGGATGTGCTGGTGGTCGTGCGGCATCCTGATTGTGCCGGTTTTGCCTGTATTTACTTCCGTTCCCCCTATTATCAGCGGGATTTGGATTGTCGTTTCGCTTTGACGCTTCAGCTCAGCTTTTAAGGCGATTCGTTCCGGAGATCCCGGACGGTAATTCAGAACCGGCTCATTTTCCGGCTTCTGGAATTGATAGATGGAATTATTCATCTGAGTTGTATTTTATTATTGTTCAAAATTTGTTGTTTGTTTTATCTTTCGACGACCGATATAAGCCGTTAAAAATCCTGAAATTATATGCCATATTCCCCACCAGGCCACCACAAAAAGAGTGCCTCCTTTGATGCTGCCTTCGGGAAAAATCTTCGGATTGAGAAGCAGCGCCAGCCCAAGCCCCGAATTTTGTATTCCCATTTCAATTGCGATGGTCATACGGTCGCGCAGCGAAAACCCAAACAGCCTCGACCATCCCGCTCCTGCTAAGATTATCAATCCGTTATGGATAAGCACAATTATAAATATGTATCCAAGATGATTGATAAAGTTATCAAGATTATTTGCCAAAGCGATGCACAAAATCGCTGCAAAAGCTATGATTGAAAATATCTTAAAGGGTTTCACCACTTTTTCTTTTAACTTCGGACATAAGCGCGAGAAGATAATCCCTGCAAAAAGCGGTAACACAAGCAAAATCACCAAAGTAAACAGCATGTGCCACATGTCGATTTCCAGAGGTTGAAGCATTTCCGACGAGCGTTTGCCCAAATATCGTATATACAATCCTCCCCAAAAAGCAAAGTTGAAGGGCGTTGCAATAAAGGCAATGGCTGTGTTTATGCCTGTTAATCCGACAGATAGAGCGGTGTTTGCACGCGCCAGCGACGACATGAAATTACTCATATTCCCGCCGGGGCAAGCCGCTACAAGTATCATTCCTATGGCCACAGGCAGTGTTATTTGCTTGTAGAATATAGCTGCCAAACAGAATGTTATCCCCGGCACAAGTATTAGCTGACCCACAAGCCCCAGAATAAGCGGTTTTGGCTTGTAGAATACATTTTTCAACTCGCCCATTTTGATGTCGAGTGCAACTCCAAACATCACAAAGGCCAGAATCACATTCAAGACGTGAGCGTTACCCGAACCGAAATTCACGGTTAACGAATCAAGAGAAGACAGAGGTCCGTGCATGGTACGTTTTTTTTTCGGCGGCAAAGGTAGAAATACTTTTTATAATTTCGGGCTTTGAATTTACGATTATGATTACTTTGATGTTAATTAGCGCCATCCTGATGGCCACCGCAATAGCTGCTTTTGGAATCAGAATTTGGATTAAAGGTTCCTTCGCCGATTCGGAAATCGGACGAAATGAAAACATGAAAAAACTGGGAATCCACTGCGTCAAAGACGAAGAATACAGACTTCATTCCGGCAAGGAAATCGAAAACAGCACAGCCTGCTCGTCATGCGGCCTCAAAACTTCGTGCCACATCAAGTAAAAACATGCGGCGCAGTTTGCCGTAATATATAAGAAGTTTTTTGTCTTGATTCTTGGTTCTTGAAATCCTGAATCTCTCATAATTCATAACTTTTTGTACTTTTGCCCCCGTAAAACGGTGTTTATGTCGAAATACAAAAGAATACTATTAAAATTGAGCGGCGAATCGCTGATGGGCAAAAGCGCTTACGGAATTGACCCTGAAATGCTTGAACAATATGCACGCGACATATCCGAAACCCGCGATCAGGGCGTGCAAATAGCTATAGTAATAGGTGGTGGCAACATTTTTCGCGGGATGACCGGCGCCGGTAAAGGCTTCGACCGCATAAAAGGCGATAATATGGGAATGCTTGCTACCGTAATCAACAGTATAGCACTGCAATCGGCGCTCGAAAACGCCGGAATAAAAGCCAAAACGCTTACCTCAATCTGCATGGAACCCGTTGGAGAACACTACTCAAGCTCAAAAGCAATGGAATATCTGGAAGCCGGATATGTAATCATAGTCGCCGGAGGCACGGGAAATCCTTATTTCACTACCGATTCGGCCTCTGCACTACGAGGTATCGAGCTGAAAACCGACGTCTTACTGAAAGGAACCCGCGTAGATGGAGTATATACTGCCGACCCTGAAAAAGATCCCACAGCTGTTAAATATCAAAACCTTACTTTTGATGAAGCTTTCAGTAAGGGACTGAAAATAATGGATCTGACAGCATTCGCCCTCTGCAAGGAAAACGCCTTACCTATCTTAGTTTTCGATATGAACACTCCGGGAAATCTAAGAAAAGCCGTTGCAGGTGAGGCAATAGGAACTTTGATAGAAAGATAAATCCAAGTAACAAAAAACGACTAATCACAAACTTTAAATTTATAAATCATGGACGCAAGCAAAGCAAAAGAATCCGTAGCCACAGCTAAGGATAAAATGCAAAAAGCCGTAGAACATCTTGAAACCGAACTTGTAAGTATTCGTGCAGGAAAAGCGAATCCGGCACTGTTCAATCATGTTATGGTGGACTATTACGGGGCGCAAACTCCGCTGCCGCAAGTAGCAAGCATCACCTCGCCGGACGCCAGAACAATCATGATCCAACCATGGGAAAAATCCCTGATTCACACAATCGAAAAAGCTATAATGCAGGCTAATCTCGGATTCACTCCGCAGAACAATGGAGAGGCTGTGAGAATAAACATCCCGCCGCTCACCGAAGAACGTCGTAAAGACCTTGTTAAGCAGTCGAGACACGAGGGAGAAAACACACGTATAGGCCTGAGAAACGCCCGCAGAGATGCTATCGAACAAATCAAAAAATACCAGAAAGACGGTCTGGGAGAAGACCTCGCAAGGGATTTTGAAACCGAAATTCAAAAATTAGTGGACGATTTCAATAAGAAAGTTGATGCTGTCCTCGATAAAAAAGAGAAAGAAATTCTGGCGGTATAAGTCCACCGTCGATAATCGAGACTCAATTAAAAGTAATACATATATATGAAAGCATTCGTATTCCCGGGGCAAGGCGCTCAATTTACGGGAATGGGCAAAGATTTGTACAACTCGCCCGAAGCAAAACGCCGGTTCGACCAGGCCAATGACGTCTTAGGATTTAAAATTACATCCATAATGTTCGAGGGAAGCGAGGCCGAACTCAAACAGACGAAGGTAACACAACCTGCGGTATTCATCCATTCGGTGATCATGGCCGAGTCGATTACCGATTTTATACCAGACATGCTCGCAGGACACTCGCTCGGAGAATTTTCGGCGCTCACTGCTGCTAAAACAATGAGCTTCGAAAGCGGATTGAGATTAGTCGCTGCTCGTGCTTTGGCTATGCAGGAAGCCTGCGAAACACAAGAATCAACAATGGCTGCTGTGCTGGGATTAGACGACACAACTGTCGAAGAAATTTGTGCCGAAATCGATGGCGTCGTTGTACCCGCAAACTACAATTGCCCCGGACAGTTAGTTATCTCCGGAGCAAAATATGCAGTAGAAAAGGCCTGCGAAAAACTGAAAGCCGCCGGAGCAAAACGCGCATTGATGCTTCCCGTCGGTGGAGCCTTCCACTCTCCGCTGATGGACCCCGCCAGAATAAAGCTCGAAGAAGCAATAAACTCAACAAAATTCGACCAACCTATATGCCCTGTGTACCAAAATGTGGACGCGAATCCATACACCGACCCGGAGACTATCAAGCAAAATCTGATAAAACAGCTGACTGCTCCCGTCCGTTGGACACAATCAATACAGAACATGATCGCCAATGGCGCTGACGCCTTCGTCGAACTCGGACCTGGTAACGTCCTGCAAGGACTGATTAAAAAAATAAACAAAAACGTCGCCGCAGAAAGCCGACAGAGCATTTAAACGCTTTTGCTATTGTAATGCCTGATCCCAGTCCTTCCAGATAACGTCGTAGCCCTGGCTCCTGACTGCGCCGACTACCTCCGACGGAGAGCGATCGTCGGAAACAGCAAACTGTTCCAGCTCGCTACGATATACAGCATAGCCTCCCGGATCTGTCTTTGAGCCGGCGCTCATGGATGTGATTCCCAAAGTCGTCATCCGATCACGAAAAACATGATCTTCGCGGGTGGACAAAGCCATCTCAACGTCGTGATCAAAGATGCGGAAGGCGAATATCAACTGCGCAAGCTCCCGCTCTGTCATTATGACGTTGGGACGAAAGGCTTCGCCCTCGTGAGGTCGCATGCGCGGAAATGAAATGGAATATTTCGTCTTCCAATATCGCTTCTGCATGTAACGAAGATGCAGCGCCAGCATAGCCGCGTCTGTACGCCAATCCTCCAAACCTATCAGCACTCCCAAGCCTATCTTATGTACGCCGGCGCGTCCCATGCGGTCGAAGGCGTCGAGACGGTGATTGAAATCCGACTTAACTCCCTTCGGATGATACAGCTTATAGTTATTTCTGTGATACGTCTCTTGATAACAATACACTGCATTCATGCCGGAGCAAGCCAAACGACGATATTCCTCCTCCGATAATGGCTGTACCTCTATCGAAATCGAGGCAAAGTGCTGGCGTACTAATTTGATGGCGTTCTCGATGTAATCGACGCCGGCTTTATGTGGATTCTCGCCTGTTACGAGAAGAATGTGCTGAAAATCGCCAATGGATTTGATGGCCTCGACTTCGTTCAGTATCTGCTCGTCGGTAAGTATTATGCGGCGGATTGCATTGTTCCGATTAAAACCACAGTAAATACAATGATTCACACATGAATTTGTCAGATAAAGAGGTACATAAAACTGTATCGTCTTTCCGAAACGCTGTCGTGTATATAGTTGGCTCATCGCTGCCATCCGCTCTAAATATCCGCTTGCGGCAGGAGAAATAAGCGCCATAAAATCGTCCGTAGTAAGTTGCCGACGATTATTCAGCGCAGCAAGAACGTCCGACTCAGTTTTATTATATATGACCGTGCCGATTTCATTCCAATCATATTTATCGATTATTTCGGTATAAACCATCTTTTATAGTAGAAATGAAGTCAATGGACTGCTTGCTTCGGCTACGTCCAACTTACTTGCGGGAACTGATTCGTAGGCCATGCGTCCGGCTTGCACAGCCTTATGGAAGGCTTCGGCCATAGCCACAGGATTTCCGGCGGCTGCTATCGCTGTATTTATCAGAACCGCATCGGCGCCAAGCTCCATTGCTTCAGATGCGTGCGAAGGCAAACCTATTCCGGCGTCTATAATAACAGGTACTCGACTCTGCTCAATAATTATCTCCAACAAATCTCTTGTGCGCAGACCCTTATTCGTTCCTATCGGAGCGCCAAGAGGCATTACCGTAGCTGCGCCAGCTTCTTCCAGCAGCTTACACAATACCGGATCGGCCTGTATGTACGGCAGTACAACGAATCCCTCCGAAGCAAGTTGCTCGGTTGCTCGCAGAGTTTCTATCGGATCAGGCAAAAGATAGCGAGGGTCGGGATGTATTTCTAACTTCAACCAATTAGTTTCAAAAGCCTCACGCGAGATATGCGCCGCCAAAATAGCTTCGCTTGCGTTTCGCGCCCCTGAAGTATTTGGCAATAACCTCACTCCAGCACGGCGAACATAAGTTAGCATATCATCATTAGGCTTATTCATGTCCACGCGCTTCATTGCTAAGGTAACCATCTCGGTACGAGAGGCCTTTATAGCTGCGCTCATCAACTCGTTTGAACCAAATTTGCCTGTGCCAAGAAAAAGCCGTGATGTAAACTCCTGTCCTGCTATGGTTAATTTATTCTTCATTACATATTATTTTTATGATTTTCCTCACCTCTTCCTTTGGATTTACAGAATTCAATATTGATGAGGACATTGCAACTCCCGATACACCCAGACGCATTATTGAAGCTACCTCGTCGGAAGTGATTCCGCCGATTGCAATTAGTGGTATGTCAATCTGATGCTCGCGACAAAGACCGATGATTCTACTGTATCCGTCGGAGCCTAAAATCGGCGACAGATTCTGCTTAGTATTAGTGAATCGAAATGGACCAAGTCCAATATAATCAACACCATCATTATAAAGCCGCCGAATATCGTCGAAAGTATTTGCTGTGCCTCCTATGACAAAGCCGCTGCCAAGAATTGCACGCGCCTCCGATGGCTGCATATCTAACTTCCCAAGATGCACACCTTTAGCTCCTATACGCGCACATACTTCCACTCGGTCGTTGATGTAAAGATCGGCGCCATAGTCGTCGCAAAGTTTTTTAACTTCTCGCGCTGTACTTTCAAACTCATCCGAAGATAGTGCATCCTTCATTCTGAACTGTATTTGACGGCATCCGCCGGCGAGAGCTATCTCTGCCGACTGTAAATAGCCGAATCGCTCGCTTCGATGAGTAATAAATAGTAGTCCTTTTATAACCATATACAGCTCGACTTAAGTGCTTCGTAGCGTCTTCGTAGTTCGGTATAACTTTTATCAATAAAAAATTGATTCCATATAGCGCCTAGTACAGCTATACCGCCAAATCCACATTCCCGTATTGTGTACACATTTTCCTGGGTAATCCCGCCCAAAGCTATTATACGCTCATTGATAACTTTCCTGTTCTTAGCACGCATAAGTCTGTCGATTGGAAAAGCGCTACGGTATCCGGGTTTTGAAATACTGTCGAAAATAGGACTTAAAAACAGATAATCATACTCCTTCGATATTAAAACTTCTTTAAGCGAATGACACGAGCGACTAATTGTTAGTCCCTCTCTTACTTTATGATTATATCCGTTTCTATCATTAAGATGAATCCCGCCTATGTTAAACTCATTTGCAAGCTCATAATGGTCGTGTAAAACAATCTGGGGACGTAAACTTTCATGGATTTTACCTATAAGAGATCTGACTTCGTCAATAGAAGACTTCGGTTTACGTATGTGCAAAATTTTAAGCCCTCGAATAAGCAAAAAATTAAGAATCGCAGATTCGTCGCTGAAAAAAGTATCATGTGTTATAACAATCAACTTTATTCTTCTTATCTTAGGTTTCTTTACTTTACCCACCTGAAACCGCTTGAAGCATTATAATTTCCATTCCGTCTTTGGCTATAATATTTTCCCATTTGCCGCGTCCAATAATGCGATCCTCTATAATCATTACTATTCCATCAGTCGGAAGTCCGTTACGGATTACAAGTTCGAGCAGAGTCATCTGTTCCTCTATTTCAAACTCCTTTGCATTGATTTTTACTGTCATGTTTATTATATTTTTAAAGGTTTATTATTTCCAATACTTATAAAAATGATGTATAGGGCCATTACCCTTGCCGATGGTATAATACGCTCCGTCGAAGATTGCCATATTTACATAGTCCTTCGCTTTTCGCACAGCCCAGTCAAGAGAAAGTCCATGAGTAAGATATGCAGCTATTGCCGACGAAAGCGTGCAGCCTGTGCCATGTGTATTTTTAGTGTCGATACGCATGAATCTCAACTCAATTATTTCGTCAGTCTCCGCATTATAAAATACATCCGCAGAATCTTTTTCCTCCAAATGTCCGGCTTTTAGCAGAACCGACACTTTTTTATCCATCGATAAATCGCGAACTACATCTATCAAATCTTTGTGGCAGCTTATTTTACATCCAAGCAGCACCTCCGCTTCCGGTATATTCGGCGTAATCACTCGTACCGATGGTATTAACTCCTTTCGGAGTGTCTCAATAGCATCATCGCGAAGCAGTCTATCGCCCGAAGTAGCCACCATAACAGGGTCAAGCACAGTGTTCACTATTTTATAAGGAGCTATGGCATGTTTTACCGCAAGTATCAACTCCGATGAATGTAGCATACCAATCTTTATTGCGTCGGCTCCTATATCGTCGAGTACTGAATGTATCTGTCCTGTAACGAAATCCACAGGAATTTCATGTATCCCTGTTACACCCTGAGTATTTTCGTCCACCACCGCCACTATCGCCGATGCGCCATAACATTCGCATGCAGCAATGGTTTTCAGGTCGGCCTGTATTCCGGCGCCTCCGCTTGGGTCGCTGCCGGCAATTGTCAGCACTCGTCTATAATGTCTCTTCATATCTTCCATGTTTCAAGATTGTAAGCGCTCTCCCAGAACATCCATTCCATACGCGAACATGTAATAAAAGCTTCGGTCATCTCTGCTCGGCGCTCTTCGGATGATCTTTCGGCAAGGGCGTCGCAAATGTCGATAGCCTTATATACTGATTGCGCATATTCCTCACCTCCATAAGTTTCTATCCATGCACGATAAGGATTATCGGCCAATTTTGCTTCAGCCTTTATATAATTACCTACTTCCATGTAAATCCAAAAGCAGGGTAGCACGGCTGCCATTGTTACTTCTACCGGAGCATTAGTCATACGAAGCAGATATGAGGTATAAAGCAGACATGAAGGCGATTGAGGTATTTTGATTTCTCTGTTTATTCCATACTGATTGAAGAAAGCCTCATGCAAAGCTGCTTCGACGGCGATACTTTCTGATGCAAAACCTAACATCATAGCTCTTTGAGCAGGCTCGTCGAGTTTTGAAGCTATCGCTGCTAAAGATTTGCCGAAATCAACCAGATACAGAGCATCTTGCTGTATATAAAAGATGAATCTTTCCTTACTGAGAGACCCTCTAATAAGCTCGCTTATGAAGGTCGATTTCAGTGTTTTATCATAAATATCGGATATTGAATCCCACGCATTTTTACTCCACTTCATACTATATACTATCTTTATCCTTCCACATAATTCGCTGTACATCAGCCGTGAGTATTTAATCTCATGCTCTTTTGTCAGCACCTTTTAATACTATATACACTACAAAAAGTGTGCCTAACTGCACTGCAAAGATAATACTTTTTTTGGACTTTTAGACTTTTGGACACTTGGACTTTATTAGACTTTTGGACTTTTAGACTTTTGGATTGTTAGATGTATGTGTTATTTTTATAGATAGACGTATTTCAGCAGACTGAAGCCTATGGTTAATAAAGTGTCGTCCCTGCGTGACTTTGTAGAGTAGCAGTGTATTGTCGATCCGTAGGCTAAAGCCTACGGTTAATAAAGTGTCGTCCCTGCGGGACTTTTTATTTATATGGTATGCGTATTATATTGATATTGTACACAATGCCTCTACGCGACAGAATATGATTGCATATATACTTAACGCGCAATGCACATACAACAAAATACTATACCGATAAAAGTCCCGCAGGGACGACACTTTATTAACCGTAGGCTTTAGCCTACGGATATGATATGAACCAATAAAATATAAGTCACGCAGGGACGACACTTAATTTATATTGTATAATTTGATAGTAGATTTAAGTGTTGTCCCTGCTTGACTTTTTTCGATATGGTATTTTGTCGTATGTGCGTTACGCTCAACGCCACTATGTAATCATATTTCGTCGCGTAGGGGCGTTGCGCGCAACGCCCATACAATGAAAATATAATACTAAAAAATATAATCACCATAAAATTGTATAAATTCTGTTTACCCGCATAAAATTAATACCTTCCGAAATATTTATCAACATTTGTTGATAAGTTTTTGGTTGGATTTGAGAAAATATAACTATATTTGCAGCCTAATACAAGACTAAAAATAGTATGTAAATTATGATGATTGATAGAAAATATAAACAGAATGATTGGCATAAAGCGGTGAAAATCTGCATCTACTATTTCAGCTTCCTTGCTGGTTCGAGGCTATGCCAAAGCTTTTCGAGATGCTTCAAAAGTACATCGAAATCGAGGTTTTCTGCTTTCGGCAGCATCAAATATATACTGATTTACTCGGTTAAACTCATAAGATCGAATAAAAGTAAGATCAAAAAAAGAGCAATAAATAAGTCGAATCCTATAAATCTATATGTTTCCGAAAGGAAATATCCTCTGAAAATGCTTTTGTATGCCATACGTAACAGCGCCGCAATCGTTGGCACGGTTATGTATGGCATACGCGGCGGCGTCAAATCCGTCGAGAAGGTAATGTATAGCATACATGATTGTGCCAAATCTACGGGAACACCTTTGTATAGCGTACGCGACTGTGCCGAATTTGTTGGGAGACTTTTATATGGTATATGTTGCTGTGCCTACGCTATCGGGAGACCTTTGTATAGCTTACATTACTGCGCCGAATCTGTCGGGAGACCTTTGTATGGCATACGCGACTGTGCCAAGTTTGTCGGGATACCTCTGTATAGCGTACGCGACTGCACCGACGCTATCGGTAGCCCTCTGTATGGCATACACGACTGCTCCAAAATTTTTCGGCATACATATATATAACATATTATACTATATTTAATAATTTCATAATACATTTAAATATGAAACAATTAGACAAAAATGAAGTTCTGAACGCCTTAGTAAAGGTTACATGTCAGAAACTAATGAACGAGATGCACCTCGGCTTTCATCTTGAAAATCAGCAGATTTTTGAGAACTTTTCTCCATCAACGCTTGGTATAGCTACTTTCTTCGGAGGGTACGCCAAAGCGATACACGATGAAGACGTGGCTATGGAGCAGACTCGTAAAAGCGCAGATACATCGCGGATTTCCGAAGCTGATGTGCAGTTCGATGAATCATACTCCGGTATGTGGAAGTATGTGCAGGCCTGCCTGAAACACGCATCGATGGAAGCCCGCTATGCTGCAGAGAATCTCGAAGTTATTTTTGCAAAGTACGGAAATATCGGGAAACAACCGTATAGAGCAGAATTGACCATGTCGAGAAATCTTTTACAGGATCTGCGCGAGCGTCCCGGAGATGTGCAAACCATCGGCTTGGCAATATGGATGGATGCGCATGAAGAGAAGGCAGTCAAACTGCGCGAATTATTGGATGCGCGTGCAGCTGAAATAGCAGGAAGGCCTAACCTTCGTGTTATAGAAACCCGCCGAGAAACTGATATGATATATCAGCGCATTATTTCACGCCTCGAAGCTATGATAAATATCAACGGTGTGGATTATGTGGAGGGATTCGTTGCTGCTTATAACACTCACGCAACCGAATATAAGAATACCCTCGCTCAGCATCTCGGACGTGTACAAGCCGGTAAGGTAAGACCCGAAGAAGAAGCTACTGAAGAATAGACTTTCCGAGCGATTCCCGATTTTACTACTCACTTACTTTCGCAAAGTTGATGGCACTAAAATAAAGCGAAACGATAAGATAACACAGATGTAATGGAGCAGAACAGGTAAAAATTAGTGATACTCTATACATCTGTGTTTTTTTCTTTTAATAAACCATATTCATACACTATTACAAATAAGAGCCGAAAAAGAATAGAACTATATAATTAATAATTAAAGAATAATAAACGATGATTTATCTTAGCAAAATTGTTCACTCCGCGCCGGTCAAAAATATTATTTTCGACCTTGGCAATGTTATTTTGAATATAGATTATTGGCGAACTATCGATGCTTTCAAATCTTTAGGCGCCGCAGATTTTGAATCGCTTTACACACCGCTTGCACAGAAGGGTTTCATCGATAAGATGGATAAGGGTATGATTACTCCGGCTGAGTTTCGCGAAAGTTTGCGATCAGAAGTACCAGCATTGCGCGGCGTCAGCGATGATAATATCGACGCAGCATGGAACGCAATGCTGCTCGACCTTCCTAAATCGAGGCTCGATATACTTACAGAACTGAGACGCAATTATAGTTTATTCCTGTTGAGTAATACAAATGAAATCCACGTTGCGCATTTCGACCGAATTGTAGATGAAGTAATCCCCGGAAAAAAGATGAGCGACTATTTCGACAAAGTTTACTACTCCAACGAAACGGGGATGCGCAAACCTGATGCTGAAATTTACGAGCTGGTAATTCGCGAGAATGGTCTGAAAGCAGAAGAAAGCCTATTCATCGACGATCTGCAGGCCAATATAGATGGTGCAAAGAAGGTCGGACTGCAAACTTTCCTTATGGAAAATGGAAACTTTTGGAGATTTTTGGACTGTTAGACATTTGGACTATTGGACTATTGGACTATTAGACTTTTGGACTTTCTAATGTATGTATTATTTTATTGAGTCTATAATAATCAAAAGACAGAGGCAGCGAGTATGACGGAGATAAAAACTCTGTCGGACTCGCTGCCTCTGTCTTATTCTATTCAGTGGAATAGAATCGACTTACTTCAGAAATACTAATCGATTTCGATGTTATAAGACATTCTTGCCATTATACCTACGCGGCTCACTGCGCTCGATATGTATTCGTAGTGCCTCAAGGCGCGTTGCAGTTCTTTTTCGGGAGCTTTCTCTCGAATATGCGTGCCGAGAAGGGACATAATTTTTTCGAGCGAGCTTTGTTCACGTGGCAGGTCTATGGTGCGATAATTCGATATACCGGCTCTTTCGGCTGCAAGCGCTACAGCTTCAGTCAGCCCTCCAATACGATCGATAAGAGAGTTATCCAAGGCATTTTCTCCGCTCCATACACGTCCTTGTCCGATGCAATCGACTTCTTCGGGCTTGAGATGTCTGAATTTCGATACCTTATCGATAAATTTCGAGTATATATCTTCGATGGTTTTTTGTAGCCTGTTTTTTTCCGTTTCACTCAAAGGTCTGTATATTGATACATAATCGGAATACTTGTTTGTTCCAACGACGCTTACGTTTAGGCCGAGATTTTCGTTCATAGCTTTCTTCAAGTTTGGAGCCATGCCGAACACTCCGATTGAACCGGTGATAGTAGTACGATTGGCTACTATAGCTTCGGCGGGGCTTGCAATCCAGTATCCGCCCGAAGCCGCAAGATTTCCCATCGACACAATAACCGGTTTTATCTGCTGTGCAAGTTCGAGTTCGCGTGCAATAATCTCCGATGCTAAGGCGTCGCCTCCGGGCGAGTTGATTCGGAATACTATTGCTTTAACGGCCTTATCTAATTTAGCCTGCCGGATAGCCTTAGATATATCCACCGACATCACTCCGCTGGGTCCTTCGCCCCGCGCTATCTCTCCCGAAGCGTATATTATCGCTATTTTATCTTCGGAATACTTAGCTGTGGTCGATGGACTGTGTGCATAATCGCTTATTGCTATGTATCGCAGATCGCTTTCCGAAGCCGATTCGGTATATTTGCATAGTTCGGAGACAAGCTCGTCTTTATAAATCAGCTTATCGATGAATCCCCTATCCACTGCGGCCACAGCCGTAGATGGTTCCATGAGGTCTGCAAGTCGGTTCAGCTCATCGATGCTTATATTCCGTTCAGAGCTGATAGCCTGCAGCATGGTATTCCATATCGAACCCATATATACCGATATTTGTTCTCTGTTTTCCGGACTTATTTCGGTCATAGAGAAAGGTTCGACGGCGGCTTTAAACTTTCCATGCCGCAGTATCTGCATTTCGATTCCGAGTTTATCCATCAAACCTTTGTAGGACATTATTTCGGAGCTTAGCCCGATAAAGTTTATTTGCCCGTGCGGATTCATGTAGATCTTGTCGGCAATTGTAGCCAGATAGTAAGCCTTTTGCGAAAATTCATCAGCGTATGCTATTACGAATTTGCCCGACTGCTTGTAGGCTACAATTGCGTTTCGGATTTCTTCGACCGTCGCAATTCCGGCCTTCACATCGTTAAGGTCGAGGTATATTCCCTTGATTCGGGGGTCAAAAGTAGCCTTTTCGATACCGCGCAGAATGTTGTTGAGGCCGTCAGGCATGTTAATAGTACCGGTCAGCGGGTCTAAGTACGACAAAGGATTCGACGCTTCCCTGTCCTCCACCTGTTTGTTAAGGGCAATTTTGAGTACAGAGTTGTCTCGCAGATCAACGGGCTTAGAACCAGAGAAGTCGGCAACCGAAATAATTGCTACGAGCAGGAAAAATCCCACAAAGGAAATAATTACGATGCCCGCGATAGTAGCGAGCATCATCTTAAAGAATTGTTTCATGATTTTAAATGGTATTTAATTATTACAAATTTGCTGAGAAGTGCTTTTGTTCGCCGTGTTTACTAAGTATATTGAAGTTGCGAGGCGCAGTTTCGGCCGGCAGCGCAAGGCGGAATGTTGTGCCTTTTCCAAATTCGCTTTCAAAGTCAATATTACCTTTGCAGGCAACTGCAAAATCGTGGCACAGAGCAAGTCCTAATCCTGAACCGGTCTCCATGTTAGTGCCTTTACTCGATTTCACATCCGTAGTAAAGATCTTAGCTTTCAGTTCATCCGACATACCGTTACCGGTGTCGGCGATACTCCATATAAGCATATCGTTTTGCATTTTGCTTGATATTGTGATTTTGCCGTCCTGCGGCGTATATTTTACAGCGTTCACTATCAGATTTCGGACGATTATGCTTACCATTTCTTTATCGGCATAAACTTCGGCGGTATATAGGCGATTATCTACGTCGATATTTTTATCGTGGAGGTGCGTACCGGCTATCTTTAATGCTTCGGCGGTGATGATTGCCAGGTCGATATTTTCGGGCGAATATACTATTCCGTTCATTTGATTTTTTGCCCAATACAGCATATTTTCGAGCATTTGGAAAGTGCAGTTTAGGCTTTCATCTAATTTGACGAGCTGCCGCTCGAAAGTTTCCTTAGGCAAAGAGCCTGATCGGAGTATCTGGACGAGTAGATGTATGCCATTGAGGGGTGTACGCAGGTCGTGCGAAAGGATTGACAGCAGTTTTGTTCTGATTTTATTTTCTTCCACAAGTCTCTGTTTCTGTTTTGATATTGTATCGTTGCGTTCCTTCAACATTCGGTTCAATCGCTGATTTCTGCGGAGAGTAGCCGCCACATATACGCTGAATATGATAGCTATTACAAGGGCTGCCAGAATGAAGAGGTTCATTTTTCGTTCATGTGCAAGTTCACGCTCGGTTTTTTGCCGCAGTAGCGTATTAAGTTCTTCTTCCTTAGCGAGGACGGCGAGTTGCAGTTCAATTTCGGTAGCTTTTTGGAGCAGCTCTTTGTTTGCCGATTCATAACGGTTTAGTTCTGACTGTTTCTCGAAGAGTTCTTTTTCTTTGAGTTTTAGTTGCACCTCTCGATTTTCTTTTTCCGACTGAGTTAGTTCGATGTCATGCTGAATCTTATCGAAGGCCGATTGAAGTTTTTGTTCTTTGTCCTTCTGCAAATTATCGACCGTAGCTTTGTAGTATTCAAAGTATTGGAGCATCGCTTTCCTGTCTCCTTTGAGTTCGTATGTTTCAGCCAACATTCCGTAGCAGACACGAGTATTGTTTTTGTCGTTTATATCGGAGGCATATTTTAGAGCTTCATTGAGTTGCACGATAGCCTCGTCGTGTCGCAGCAGTTTATTCAACACCACAGCGACATTAATTTTCGCGTTGATTATTCTTGCTTTTTCGTTTTCGAGTTCGCGGGCGTCGAGCGTCTTTTGCATGTAAGACAGCGATGTGAGGTAATCGCCTTTGTCG
The DNA here is from genome assembly GCA_031280885.1 of Prevotellaceae bacterium. Taxonomy (GTDB): domain Bacteria; phylum Bacteroidota; class Bacteroidia; order Bacteroidales; family UBA932; genus JAIRLF01. The sequence goes on from JAITGD010000008.1 coordinate 19,407, forward strand.
GCGTATATCATACCGAGGTTGCTTTCAATTCCGGCGATAGCGTTGATGTTATTTAGTTGTTTATTCAGGGTCATCGATCGTCGGTACAGTTCGATAGCCTTGTCGTAGTCCTTATTTTCCCAGAGGAAATATGCGGCAGCGTTTAAGAAAGATGTAGCGTCTCTTAACGAGCCATCTTTTTCAAGTTCATTTGCTTTATCCGCGCATTGTTCGATGGTATAAGTAATTCCATTTACCTTAACTTGGGCCTTTGCAGCCGTTGTAATCGAGATAATTAAGAGTACCGCTTGAAGTAGTTTCGGTATCGTATGTGTCATTATCAGAAGTCCCCTGTTTGAAAGTTAAATTCTTTTACTGTTTCGTTGCCAACTGCGTCTTTTGCTTTCACTTTGATATTATATTCTTTCTTCGGACGGAATCCTTTTATCGGGCTGCTATACGGTATTTCTGCGGCTCCGTTTATTGAGTATAATATTTGTGATACTGTTGTAGTCGAGTCGGTTGCAGCGAGGAATATCGCCACATATGACGGGTATAGTATTCCGTCGGGTTCGGCGCTGTATCTTGTAGTTATTTCGGGGCCTTCGGAATCGATATACAGGTTCAGTTTCTTTTCGTTACGGTTATTAACGTTGTCGTAGGCAATACATATAACTTCGTAAGCATCGTTTCCTTTTGTTGGCTGTTCTATTTTAAATGGATGCAGATATTCTTGTTCTTCTCCGCCGTCGATTGTATAGGCCAATCGATTCAGTCCCGATTCGTTGTCTTTTCCACTGATGATTAATTTGGTGTTTCGACTGATGTAGATACGGTCTTTTTTCTCGAATGAAGGTCCCTCGCATTTAAATTGTATAGCAGGGCCTAATAAATCGACGTATATCACGCCTTTTGATTGCAGTATTTCACCCGATCCGGTGTTGTCTGCTTCGTCGGTGGCATAGTATTGAATGGTGTATAATCCAGCCTTGTCGGGCATGTAGAAAGGTTCGAGATACTTTTCCGGAGCCTTATTATTTATGCTGTATTTCAAATATTTGATTCCTGTTCGGTTGTCGATAGCGGTAATCTTCACCTTAGTCCTTCCCGATAGATATATTTTGTCATCGACCACAAATTTATCTCCCAGAATGTCAATCGAAGCAATGGGGGCGATTTTGTCGAGGAAAAAATCGACAGTCTGCTTTGTTTCTCTGTTTCCTGTATTATCTATCGACCAGTAATGCAGCAGATGTTCACCGGTTTCAAGATGTGCAAAGTTGATTTCCTTCCCGTTGTACAATTTTTCGCTTTCATCATCGAAGGCATAATAAGTTGCGGCTACACCGCTATTTTCGTCTTCGGCCGTCAGATAGATGTGCGACGACGAGGAAAGTACTTGTCCCATTGCTACGCCGATGAAATTATGGAAAGTTTTTGGTGGACGCGCATCGATAAAAATTTTGTATCTCTTTGGCGCTTCGATATTCCCGACCTTGTCGGTTGCGTAGTATAGCAAAATATGTTCGCCGTGCTTATCGAGCGCGAAGGTTTCATTGATTTCGGAGTAATTTTCGCCGTCCAGCGAGAGGAAAATCTTGCTCACACCCGACATTTCGTCCTTAGAAAAGATGTTGCAGGCAAAATCAAGGCCATAATACATTGTTCCGCTTTTGTTCCGATAAGTTGAACTATTTGGCGAAAGTTTCAAAGTCGAGACCGGCGCATGTCCGTCGGCATGAATCTTATAGACGTCCACTCGCTTGTGAATATCGTCCATGTGTCGAATATGATGCACCCCGTGTCCGTCGAGTAAAATCGGATTTACCTCCGTACCCCGTTCTTCGCGCAGAGCCGTTCCTTTGCCATCGAGCGAATGGGAAATGAAAAGATATACGGGCAAATCGACATGTTGATAATAATATTTGCCGTCGGTGAACGAGCTTTTTTCTGGTTTTATTTGCTCTTGAGCAAGGCTCGTTATCCACAGAAAACAAGCTGTAAATATCAGAAATATACGCATGCTTTTTACTAAAACATTACTAAGTTTCGTGTGCAAAGTTAATTATTCCTTTTAACTTTGCCCTGTAAAACATGTATAAATTTACAATTCATGCTTATAGTTTTTGAAGGATTGGACGGTGCGGGGAAAAGCACACAAGTAAGTTTGCTGCAAAAGCGTTTTGAAAATGAGGGTTGCGAATGTCGATTCCTGCATTTTCCGCGTTTCGATGCGCCGGTGTACGGAGAATTGATTGGAGAATTTTTGCGCGGCGAATTTGGAGCTGCCGATTCGGTCGATCCGCGTCTGGTCTCGCTGCTGTATGCCGGCGATCGCGGCAATGCAGCGCCAATCATACGCAGATGGTTGAACGAGAATAAGCAAGTGATTCTCGACCGATACGTGTATTCTAATATAGCTTTCCAATGTGCAAAAATAAAAGATGCAGAGGGTCGGGATAAACTACGACGCAGAATTATCAATACAGAATATGTGTTCTTTGGAATCCCTAAGCCCGATCTTAGTATTTTTCTTGATGTTCCGTTTGAATTTACCCAAAGAAAACTGTCGGAACACCGAACCGGCGACGACCGAAATTATCTGCAAGGAAAAAATGACGTCCACGAATCAGATCTCGACCTGCAACGCAGAGTCAGAGATGCTTATCTGGAACAAGCCGACATCGATCCGCTATTCGTCGTGCTTAACTGTACCGAAGATCAATCAACAATGAAATCACCAGAAAAGATTCACGCCGAGGTTATTGCCCTGTTGAACACGCTTTAGAGCGCCGCCGCCAAGTCTTGTAAACTGCGCTTCATGCTGACCTTCTCGTCGAGAATCGCCGAGAGCGCTCCCACCGGAACTCGCTCCTGCGCCATGCTATCGCGGTGGCGTATAGTTACGGTGTCGTTGGCGAGAGTGTCGTGATCTATTGTTACACAGAAAGGTGTGCCGATGGCGTCCTGACGTCGATAGCGCTTTCCAATCGAATCTTTTTCGTCGTATTGCGAGTTATAATCAAGCCTTAAAGTATTCATAATCGCACGCGCTTTTTCGGGAAGTCCGTCCTTCTTAACGAGCGGTAAGACAGCGAATTTCACCGGCGCAAGCATGGGAGGAATACTAAGCACTACCCGCTCGCCCTCATCGCCGCCTTCCTCGTCTCGACTCAGCTTTTCCTCGCGATAAGCCGCCGAGAGGACGAGCAGAACCATACGATCAACTCCTATCGAAGTTTCGACCACGTAAGGAACGTAATTTTCACCTGTTTCGGGGTCGAAATACTGAAGTTTTTTTCCGGAAAATTTGGAATGATTGCCCAAATCAAAGTCGGTACGCGAGTGAATACCCTCAACTTCCTTGAAACCAAACGGAAACTCAAATTCGACATCAGCAGCAGCGTTGGCATAGTGAGCAAGTTTCTCGTGATTATGAAAGCGATAGCGCTCATCGCCCAAGCCAAGAGAACGATGCCAAGCCATACGAGCCTTTTTCCAATACTCATACCAGCGCAACTCTTCGCCCGGACGGATAAAAAACTGCATCTCCATCTGCTCAAACTCACGCATACGGAAAATAAACTGACGAGCCACGATTTCGTTACGGAAAGCCTTGCCAATCTGCGCTATACCAAAAGGAAGCTTCATTCTGCCCGTTTTCTGGACGTTGAGGAAATTAACGAAGATGCCCTGAGCCGTTTCCGGACGTAGATATATAAGATTAGCGTCGGCGCTGACCGAACCCATCTGAGTGGAAAACATCAGATTAAACTGCCGTACATCCGTCCAATTGCGGGTGCCGGAAACGGGACAAGCAATCTCACAATCGACAATCAGCTCGCGCAAATCATCGAGCTTGTTTGCGTTCAGCGCCTCGAACATACGGAGTTTCACTTCCTTGATTTTGGCTTTAGCACGCAGCACATTAGGGTTAGTCGAGCGAAACTGAGCAGAATCGAAAGCCTCGCCGTATTTTCGGCGCGCCTTTTCGACATCTTTCTCAATCCGCTCCTCGAGTTTCGCAATAAAATCTTCGATAAGTACGTCAGCACGATAGCGTTTCTTCGAGTCGCGATTATCGATCATCGGATCGTTGAACGCGCCGACATGCCCCGAAGCCTCCCAAACGCGGGGGTGCATAAAGATAGAAGCGTCGAGGCCTACAATGTTGTCGTTGAGCCTCACCATCGCATCCCACCAGTAACGTTTGATGTTATTTTTCAATTCCACTCCGTTCTGGCCATAGTCATACACCGCGCTCAATCCGTCGTAAATCTCGCTCGACTGAAATATGAATCCGTACTCCTTGCAATGCCCTATAAGTTTCTTAAACAGTTCCTCCTGTGTCATAATTATTTAGATATTGTATGTTAAATTTGTTAAATAACGACCTCATTCAATCCTCCGAAAAGGCTTCGTCGAACTGCTGATGCAACTGGCTGAGCCAGAGTTCTCTCGTTTCACGGCTTACGCCGGCGACGTTGCCCAGGGATATAACCTTAGTCGGCTCGACGCCCATGAATCGAAATACGACTTCGCAGTTAATCAGGCACATTGCCTCAGTAACTCCAGTGCGAGCGTATTCTTCGTCGCTTGCGCCGGTGGTGCATACCACCGAGCCTTGCTTGCCTATCAGCAATCGTTTCAGGTTGTTACCCTCGTACGAGTAAGCGAAACCGAGGCTGAACACTCTGTCGAGGTAGCCTTTCATCAGAGCGGGCATCCCGCCCCACCAAACGGGGTACACAAATGTGATATGGTTTGCTTCGGCAACGTACTGCTGTTCGGTTTTGATATCGGCGGGCATTCCTCCGCCGTCTATCGTAGTGATGTCGGCGGCGCTCAGCACGGGATTAAATCCGATTTCGTAGAGATTGCGTACACGTACCTGATTTCCTTTCGCTTCGGATATCTGCTGCAGTTCGCGGCAGATTGCACATCCGAAACTTTCCGTATTCGGATGTGCAAATATAATTAAGTGTTTCATTCTTATTACGCCATCGAGGGAGTTTAATATCTATAATGATCTGGTTTGTACGGCCCTGCGGCTGCGACGCCGATATATTCGGCTTGTTCGTCGGTAAGCGTCGTCAGTTTCACTCCGAGCTGTTCGAGGTGTAGTCGTGCGACTTCCTCGTCGAGTTTTTTCGGTAAGCGATACACATCGACGTCGAGCTTGTTAGCCCACAGTTCGAGCTGAGCAAGAGTTTGATTGCTAAACGAGTTGCTCATAACGAAGGATGGGTGTCCTGTGGCGCATCCCAGATTAACAAGCCGTCCTTCGGCCAGCACGTAGATGCAATGTCCGTCATCGAACAGATATTTATCCACTTGCGGTTTGATATTTATCTGTTTTGCGGTTGCGTTCAGTTCGTCCATTTGGATTTCGTTGTCGAAATGGCCGATGTTGCAAACTATCGCTTGGTCTTTCATCCTCCGCATGTGTTCGCCGGTGATTACGTCCTTGTTTCCGGTGGCTGTAACATAGATATTAGCTTCATTCAGAACATCCTCGACGGTTTTTACTTCAAAGCCTTCCATAGCAGCCTGCAAAGCGCAAACGGGGTCGATTTCGGTAACAATGACCCTTGCTCCATAAGCGGCCATCGAGCGCGCACAACCTTTTCCAACATCGCCATATCCGCACACAACCACTACTTTACCGGCAATCATCACATCGGTTGCCCGTTTGATTCCGTCGGCCAGCGATTCGCGGCAGCCATACAGATTGTCGAATTTGCTTTTGGTTACCGAATCGTTTACATTGATTGCCGGCACCAGCAACTCGCCGCGTTCTTTCATTTGATACAAACGATGCACGCCGGTAGTGGTTTCTTCTGACACTCCACGCCATTGTTCTACTGTGCGATGCCATTTCGACGGATCTTCCTTCAACACTCCTTTCAGCAGGTCGATGATTACTTTTTCTTCGAGACTTCCGGCTTCGACATCCAAAGTAGAGGCTTCGTTTTCGGCAGCGTATCCTTTGTGAATAAGCAATGTAGCATCGCCTCCGTCGTCCACAATCAAATTCGGACCTTTGCCTTCGGGGAAGGACAAGGCCATCGCCGTACACCACCAATATTCTTCGAGTGTTTCGCCCTTCCAAGCGAATACAGGGACGCCGGCTGCGGCTATAGCTGCGGCTGCGTGATCCTGCGTAGAAAAGATGTTACAACTTGCCCAGCGCACTTCGGCGCCCAATTCAACGAGGGTTTCTATCAGCACGGCTGTTTGTATGGTCATGTGTAGCGAGCCGGTAATTCTTGCGCCCTTCAAAGGCTTGTCGGCAGAATATTTTCTGCGGATAGCCATCAGCCCCGGCATTTCTTTTTCAGCCATTTCGATTTCCTTACGTCCAAAATCGGCCAGCGAAAGGTCTTTTATACGATATGGCAATGTTTCGTTGATAATCATCATATTAATTTAAATTTATGCAATTTTTAATGTCTGCAAAGATAATTATTTTTTTGGAGTCAGGATTACAGGAATCCGTAATCGAAACAGCCGTCCAAATTGTTAATGAACGGCTGTTTTTCTTGGTGACCCCGGAGAGGCTCGAACTCTCGACCCATTGATTAAGAGTCAATTGCTCTACCAACTGAGCTACGGAGTCTTTACCAAAAGCGTGGCAAAAGTAATAAATTTTTTACAATACCAACACAAGTTCATGTCAAGTTCAAAAAAAGTTTGAGACGCTATGTAAATATCTGCCAAGACGCTACGCAGGCTTGCTTCTTGGCTCTTGATTCCTGCAATCCTGAATCTATCTCAACTCACAATCTCCTCATTATCTTCGTCCCAGTACATTGTACGGCCTTCCAGATAGGCTCGCGTACCCATGTGAGCCGAAATCGCCTCCTCGAAAGCAGCGTCGATATCGCAACTTGGCTGGCCGCCATTCCGAATACATTCAACCCACTCGCGGATATGAAGATGAGTAGTATCATAACGTTTGCCATTGACATAAGCGTAAAGTAGCCCGCGCTGAGCAAAATACAACTCAGTAGCCGAACTGACAGCATCCACCTGAGTTTGGCCTGGAACGTAAGTAATCAAAGGTGTATCCGGCTTGATTATTCCGCTTTTGATCTGCTCGGCATAGCGAGTCGAACGCGGATCTACCTGAACCACAAGCGAACTCGATACCTCCATCGAAGCGTCGTGTCCCATGAAAACCTTCCCGCGCTTGCGCTGACTTGCGAGAGTTGCACTGTAAAGCATAGTCATATTTTTACGCGGAAATTCAAGTACAGTCTGCAAAACATCCGGCACCGTGCGACCATCCTTATAAAAATAAATACCTCCCGACGAGCTGACAGAGTGCGGAATACCAACTCCCATGATCTGATTCACCGCGTCGAACTCGTGAGTAAGCAAATCGCCGCTCAAACCTGTGCTGAAATCCCACCAACAACGCCAACGGAAAAAACGACTTAGGTCAAATTTGCTCCTGTCATCCGGACCGATATATCGCTCTAAACCTCTGCTTGTCATGTAGTCCATATACTCGGCAATTCTCGCCTCGTCGCCCTCAAATTGCTTCCAATCAATAGTTTCGGGCGAAGCCGTTTCGTGAATTGGATACACCCAAGCGCCATTCGGATCGTTCCTGTTCGTGCAAACTTCTATTAGACTGACATCGCCCAAAATACCACGGTCAATAATCTGTTTTGCTTTGATATAGCTATCCGTTTGACGTCCTTGATGACCAAACTGAAACACTATCCCGCTCTCTTTTACCGTTTGACGAATCATATATGTCTCAGGCACAGTCCACGACATTGGTTTTTCGAGATACACATGCTTCCCGGCCCTGGCCGCATCCATAGCCATCGTACCATGCCAATGATCTGGCGTGGCGATGATTACAGCATCAACATCATCAGCAACGATCAAATCCTTATAACTGCGGTAACGCTTGGGAGCCTCGCTGAAACGCCCGTCGAGCCCTTCGCGATAAAGATTTGCGCCGGCAGCAACCGCCGCATCGCCGTAAGTATCAAAAATATCGCACACCGCAGTAACCCGAAGGTTCAAATCGTCCTGCTCCATGAAATTACTGTAACGCACGTCCTTTGAGTTATTTCGGGCAGCTTCGCGCAAGTCGTCCAAATATTTAGGTTCGGCAAAACCGGCCGCCCTCAAAAGCTGCTTCCCGCGGATGCCAAAACCAATTATACCGATGCGAATTATTTTTCCGTCGGATGCCATACGCGCCGCCGATGGAGGCGCAACAGGTTCAAGTTTAAAAAGATCGCCCAAATCACGCTTCCGTTTATCGTGCGCCATTTTTTTATAAATTCCGTAGGACATGGCGCCGATTACAGGCGCCGAAATCAAAGCCCGAAGAGCATCCCGACGGCCTTGCGAAACGGGGGATTGAGCCGATTCTTCGACCTTATTGTTTTCAGACTCAGGAGAGTCAATTTTTTTCTTGTCAGACATATTTTTAGTTTACAATGTTAATTATTCGTCGAGCAATTCCCTCCGTCAAGCCGCCGTCGAGATCGGTTAAAAATATACCTGTCGAGGCCGAAAACATGCCATGTAGGGAAAACATACAGCACCGTAAGAGCCGCAATTTCAACCAGATTCTTGTCGATCCAAAGATACGAGCCTTCGCGCGGAAGGATGTATTCCGACCCCACAAAAGGTGGGTGCGAGAGATAATAAAGCGTCAGCATCCCGATGGCGCCGGCAATGGCAAAGCGAGTAAAACATCCCGCAATAAGCCCAAAACCAACGAGAATCAAGCCCCATTCGTTGATAATGTTCACCGTGTCGAGCAGATTTTGATTCGATGCAATCGCCCGAAAAGGCTCTGAAAACCAGCCTTGAGAATCGGAAAGATAAGCAAGCGAAGTCCATTTCGGATTGATCACTTTAACCACTCCTTCGTAAAAAAAGTGCCAGCCGATACTCATCCTAAGCGCCAGGAGGAGTGCTGTTTGCGTTCCTGTGTAAGTTTTTGTACAATTCATCTATATTTTAAATAACGGTTTTATATTATTCGTAAAAATCGCGGCAAAAATACAATTTTTTTTTACACACGTGCGAAATATTAAATCGAAGTACCATAATGGCGTGTAGTTCACATCAATATTATTGTTAATTGAATGTCGGAGTAATTGCAAGCCCCGCGGTAGAAACATTTTATTAACCGTAGGCTTCGGCCTACGGCCAGCCGATATATAATCCTCCCCAAAGTCCCGCAGGGACGGCACTTAATAATATTTATTATCAAGTGTCGTCCCTGCGGGACTTTGGGACAGTGTGTATATCTGCTGTCCGTAGGCTAAAGCCTACGGTTAATAAAGTGTAGTCCCTGCGGGACTTTCATACGTCGCTGCAAACAATTAAATTAGAGCTTCATCTATAATCAATTTTATGACAAAGGCCTTCAATTTAACATTTAGCCAATGTTTATATTCCTCTGAAATAAAAGGCTGAGTAATCGCAAGCCGCCCCGCAGGGGCGACACTTTATTAACCGTAGGCTTTAGCCTACGGCAGGCGTCCACCTCTTCACGGCGCCAAGTCCCGCAGGGACGGCACTTAATAATATTTATTATCAAGTGTCGTCCCTGCGGGACTTTGGGACAGTGTGTATATCTGCTCTCCGTAGGCTAAAGCCTGCGGTTAATAAAGTGTAGTCCCTGCGGGACTTTCTTGCTTACACCCGCAGAAATCTTTGGCATCCGAAGTTTATTTATTAAAAATCGCCAAAAATCGTGTGGCAAGCGAAGTCCGTGTGTGGAAACTGCGCCACACTGTGTGGCACGAAAACCTCGCGTGTGGAAATCGCGCCACACTGTTTGGCGCAAAAACCCCACGTGTGGAAATTACGCCAAACAGTGTGGCGCAAAAACCCCGCGTGTGGAAATCGCGCCACACTGTGTAGCGATAAAATCTTGCATAAGGGAGCCGTTTTAAACCGTTTGAGGTGAAAAATATCTCACACAGAAGCCGCCCCAAATGGTTTGGGGCGGCTTCAAAATGTAATCTTTACCGAAAATAAAAGTTTGGAGGCTAAATATATAGACATCCAAAGGTCATTAAGCCTTATTTCGACACGTGCTGCAACCAGCGTTGATACGCTTCGTCGGTTTGCTTGAGGTGCTTTTCTTCGGGATTGACCGTTATCAGTTTTTTCAGCGTAGCGAAGGCTTCGGCTTCGTTGGCATAGATTCCGGCGCCGATTCCTGCTCCGCGTGCAGCGCCGATAGAACCGTCAGTATTATATAGTTCTATGCTTGCTCCGGTGATGTTCGATAGAGTTTGCCGAAATATCGGGCTGAGGAAAAGGTTTGCGTGTCCGGCGCGTATTGTTTTGGTTTCGATTCCCATATCGTTCATTATTTCCATTCCGTATTTAAATGAGAATGCTACGCCTTCCTGCGCTGCTCGTATCAGATGCGGCTTCTGATGTCGGACGAAGTTTATTCCGTGTATCGAGCATCCTGGTTCGCTGTTACAAAGCACTCGTTCAGCGCCATTTCCAAAAGGTACTATGCTTAATCCTTCGGAGCCAGGAGCCACCGTTTCGGCCAGCTCGTTCATCTCGGCGTATCCAATTCCTTCGGGGGCTATGTTGTTCTTAATCCATGCGTTGAGTATAGCCGTTCCGTTGATGCAGAGCAGCACTCCAACGCGGGTTTGCAGTGGCGAGTGGTTCACATGCGCAAAGGAGTTTACGCGCGATTTTGGGTCGTACTTTGCTTCCCCGTTCACTCCGTACACCACACCGGATGTTCCGGCTGTTGCTGCAACTTCTCCCGGATGAAGCACGTTGAGCGATAGTGCATTGTTTGGTTGATCGCCTGCTCGATAGCTTATTGGCGTTCCGGCAAAGAGGCCGAGTTCGCTTGCAGCTTCGGGGGTGAGACGTCCTTGTATTCCGAAGGTTGGCACGATTCGCGGGATGTGCGCGGGGTCGAATCCGAAGTAATCGTACAGGAACTTTGCCGGCTCGTTTCGTGTGAAATCCCAGGCAATTCCTTCCGAAAGTCCCGAAGCCGTAGTGCAGGCTTCGCCGGTCATGCGCATTGCGAGATAATCGCCCGGCAGCATACAGTAGCGAATCCTCGCGTAGTTTTCGGGTTCATGTTCGCGAACCCATGCCAACTTGCTCAGGGTAAAGTTTCCGGGCGAGTTCAGCAGATGTTTCAGGCAGGTTTCGGCGCCAAGCGTGTCGAAGGCTTTTTCGCCGTAGGGAACTGCGCGGCTGTCGCACCAGATTATCGAGTCGCGAATCGCCCTACCCTCTTCATCTGCAAGCACAAGGCCGTGCATTTGGTACGATATTCCGATTGCTTTGATCTGGCACGGGGCGGCTCGCGATTCGCCGATAAGCGACTGTGTTGCAAGCTTTAGATTGTCCCACCAGAGGTCGGGGGCTTGTTCAGCCCAGCCGGTTTTTACTGATTTAAATCCCATTTCTTTTTTGGGAAAAAATGCGCTCGCCACCGCATCGCCTGTTTGTATATTCACCAAACTTGCTTTTATCGACGAGCTTCCAATGTCGTAACCGAGTAAGTACATATCAATTGAATTAAATTAAATTTTTGAAGTCGGATGTAATTAAATAACTCCGCAAAGTTAATTGAATTATAATTATGCTTGCTTGCGCTACAAAATTTTATTTTACCTTTGCCCTCTGATATGTTCGAGAGAAATATCGGTATGTAGATGTATATCAAATTTAAATATCAGTAACACAATGAAAAAATATCGATTTTTGACTTTACTTTTGATGCTTTCGGTCGTTTTTGCGACGTGTCGTGATTTGGGCGACGAGGATTATACTCTTTTCGTTGATCCATACATCGGTTCGGGCGGTCACGGGCATGTTTTTGTGGGCGCCAGCGCTCCTTTTGGCGCCGTTCAGCTTGGCCCGAACAATATTCACAAGGGTTGGGACTGGTGCTCTGGATATCACTATTCTGACAGTATTTTGATTGGTTTTTCGCATACTCATCTCAGCGGAACCGGATGCACCGAGCTTGGAGACGTGATGCTTATGCCATACCTTGGCGATGTGCGCACTTCGATTGGAAATCAGAATAATATCGACGGGGCGTATTCCTCCTACTATCGGCACGAAAACGAAGCGGTGGCTCCGGGCTATTATTCGCTTGAGATGGAGAACGGAGTTAAGGTGGAATTGACTGCAAGCGAGCGAGTTGGATTTCATAAATATCTTTTTCCAAAGGATGGCGAGAGGCATGTGATGATTAATCTCAAGGACGGAAATGGCGATCGAGCGGTGGATACTTACATCAAACTTATTGACGAATATACAGTGGAAGGCCACAGATTTTCAAAGGCTTGGTCGCCATATCATGAGGTTTATTTTACTTTGAAAAGCGATAAGCCCATTGCTCGTCTTTTGGTTTTTGAGGATGATGAGCCTGTGGGCGAAAACGAGGCGAAGGGGCGAGCATCGAAGGGTGTGTTATCGTTTAAAGAGCCTTTAAATAAGATACATATAAAGACGGGGATTTCATCGGTAAGTTGCGCAAATGCTGCGGCAAATATCGAAGCTGAAATTCCTCATTGGGATTTCGATAAAACACTGTCGCAGACTAAGAAGAAGTGGAACGACGAGTTGTCGAAAGTTAAACTCGAAACAAAGGATGGCGTTGCTAAACGGATTTTTTATACCGCTATGTATCACGCATGTATAGCTCCGACGATGTATTGCGACGTAAACGGAGAATTTCGCGGAAACGATAGAAAAGTTTATTCCGACAAAGGGTTTGTGAACTATTCTACTTTTTCGCTTTGGGATACTTATCGCACTGCACATGAGCTTTATACGCTGATACAACCGGAGAGGGTTAATGATTTTGTAAATTCGATGCTCGGCATATTTGATCAGCAGGGCAAACTTCCGATCTGGCCTTTGGTTGGCGGCGAAACCAATCAGATGCCGGGCTACAGCGCGGTTCCTGTCATTGCCGACGCTTATCTCAAAGGTTTTACGGGTTTTGACGCCGAGCGCGCTTTTAATGCGATGAAAACTTCGGCTACATATCCGCGCCAAAACGGGGTGAATTATGTGATGGAAAAGTCTTATATTCCATGCGATAAGGTGTATGAAGCAACTTCCATCGGCATGGAATACGCCGTTGATGATTGGGGGATAGCTGCAATGGCCAAACGCATGGGCAAGGATGATGATTTCGAGTATTTTGCACGTCGAGCCAATTACTATAAAATGTATTTCGACACTTCGATATCTTTCATCCGTCCTCGAATGGATGACGGTTCGTGGCGCACGCCGTACAATCCAATTAAATCAGAGCATTATACGGGTGATTTTTGCGAAGGAACCGGCTGGCAATACACCTTTTTCGTTCCTCATGATCCCGAAGGGCTTATCGAGCTGTTTGGAGGCGACGAGAAGTTTGAAATAAAACTCGATTCGCTGTTTACCGTAACAGGAGATATGGGCGAAAAGGCTTCGGCCGATATCACCGGACTTATAGGTCAATACGCTCACGGTAACGAACCAAGCCATCATGTGGCGTATCTCTATGGATTTGCTGGGCGCCAATGGAAAACAGCCGAAAAGGTGCGATTCATACTCGACGAGTTTTATACCGATAAGCACGATGGAATTATTGGAAATGAGGATTGTGGACAGATGTCGGCTTGGTATATAATGTCGTGTTTCGGATTTTATCCTGTAAATCCCTCAAATGGAATTTATGTTTTCGGAAGTCCGCGATTTGAAAAGATGTCAATAAACGTGGGGCAGGGAAAAACATTTGAAATAGAGACTGTAAACCACAGCGCCGAAAATATCTACATACAGTCGGTCGAATTGAACGGCAAAGCGTACAATAAGGGCTACATCCGTCATAGCGACATAGTTAATGGCGGCAGTCTGAAATATGTGATGGGCAATAAAGCAAATCCGGATTTCGGCTCCTCGATAGACGACCGTCCGAAATCGTTTTTATTTTAGAATCAGGATTTCAGGAACCAAGAGCCAGGATTTTTAGAATAAAGAGTTTCATCTCCAGCTTTTGATAAAGAACAAAAGAATCAATCCGTAGATTTCTAAACGTCCGGTAATCATCAGGATAGTCAGCATCAATTTACCTAATGGATTGAGAAGGTCGTAGTTACTTAGCGAGCCGAACATGCCGAATCCGGCTCCGCCGTTGGATATCGAAGCCAGCGAAACCGAAAATGCCGACATCAAATCAATGTCGGTCAAGCTGAGTACTATGGTGGAAATGAAGGTTATCAGCAGGAAAAAAAGCATGAACAGGGTGATGGAATATCCGGTTTCGTCGTCGATAATATGGTTGCCGATTTTTACCGGTACTACGGCGTTTGGATGTTGCTGTTTTTTGACCTGCGCTTTTAGCGATCTGATGAAAATCAGGAATCTATCGACTTTAATTCCTCCGACGGTTGAGCCGGCGCAACCTCCCTGAAGCATGAAAAATAGCAGTAAAAGAATTGAAAACGAGGGCCATACTGAGGAGTCGGAGGAGGCGTATCCGGTGGTTGTGATAACGGATATAACCTGAAATGAGCCTTGCATAAGCGATTCGCCGAAGGATGAAAATTGCCCTGAAATCCAAAGATTTAAACTGACAAGTATGAGACCCGCAGCTATTGATAGCATGTAATAACGTACTACGGGAGAACGTAATAGAGAGCCTGAACGACGTACGAAGGTCGAATACAACAATCCGAAGTGAATACCCGACATCATCATAAAGAACATTATAAGTATCTGAACAAGTGGGGTAAATGATGCGATGCTGTCGTTTTTTGTTGAAAATCCGCCTGTAGCTATTGTCGAAAAAGCGTGATTAATAGCATCAAACCAATTCATTCCGGCAATTTTGAGCATGATAAAGCAAAGCAAAGTGCCGGCAATGTAAACCGAGAGGATAACGTGTATGGTTTCCTGCGCTTTATACACAAAATTATCCTTAGCCAGCGAGGACATTTCGAGTTTCGACAGCCTCATCTTGTTCATTCTCATGGCCGGAGCTACAAGAAGCGCGAAGAGAACTACGCCAACGCCACCCATCCATTGGGTAAACGAGCGGAAAAAGAGGATGCTACGAGGTAAAGATTCGATATTTTGCAAAATAGTAGCTCCTGTGGTTGTGTATCCCGAAACGCTTTCGAACCAGGCGTCGAGCACACTAAAT
>JAITGD010000027.1 GCA_031280885.1 Prevotellaceae bacterium
CCAAGTCGGAAGTCAAATCTTATCTTTCGATAGTGGACGTGTCCCTGATAAATTTGAAGAAATCGACTCTTTTCAAAACAGTTATTCCGTCCAAGATATTCGAGAGCGCAGCAATGCAAGTACCAATACTGATTGGAGTGGACGGCGAGGCGCGTTCCATAATTGAGAGATATCCGGCAGGCATATTTTTCGAGCCGGAAAACGAATCGGATTTTTCCGAAAAATTACATCGTTTGATAACTGACAAAGCTTTTTACGAAAAGTGTAAAGCAGGAGCTGCCGTCCTGTCTACAGATTTCGACAGACGGATTCTGGCGTGCAAAATGCTGGATGCAATTATGAATTAAGGGTTTTTCCTCACACTAAATTCGCAGCCGCAATACTGTTGATTATAAAAGCCATTTTCGGTCAGAAGTATTTTACGGCGTTCACTTAGACCCTCTTTACGCCAGTTTTTTTCCACGAAACTTGTTCCCTCGAACACTGATGCAGCCCAGTGTCCGGCTTCGGCTATCTGCGCCAAGTTTTTCCAGCGCGAAGAGGCGAGAGTGCTTGCAAACTTTGTAATTCCGAGTTCTTTAGCTTTGCGGGCTGTTGCGTACATTCTCAATTTGAAACATTGCAGACAGCGTGTTCCGCGTTCCGGTTCATTCTCCAGTCCTTCAATACTTTGCAGCCATTCGTTATGATTATAATCGCCGTCGATTATTTCTATCCCCTGCGATTTTGCATAACGATTGCATTCCGCTTTACGAATTTCGTACTCTTCGAGAGGGAAAATATTTGGATTGAAATAAAATAACACAGGGCGTATATCGTTATTAATCAGCCATTCGATGATGGCGGCGGAACAAGGCGCACAGCAAGTATGTAGCAGTATCGTTTGCATAAATACACGAATTTCAGCCTGCAAAGTTGGTAAAAAAATCGGAAAGATAGATTCAGGATTGCAAGAGCCAAGAGTCAGGACGCTACGCAGTCAATTAAGAATTAAAAATTAAGAGTAAGGTCAATGCATTAAAATCTATCACATATATTCTGTAAAGAACCTCATTTACACCTAATTTAAATAACAAAACAAGCTCAGTAGCTATATGGCGTTCCCACGAACAGACCTTATTACCGCATTATGCCAATCGGATTGAAATGAGGTAATGAGGTTTATGTGTGTGGATTATCTTAGGCTACTGAGCTTGTTTTGTTATTTGAATTAGGTAGAAATGAGGTTTTTGCTATTCTTTTAGATGCGTTTGCCCTGACAATTGGACGATTGGACTTTTAGACGATTGGACTTTTAGACTTTTAGACTTTTTTGTTCATCTTAACTTCGATTATCCTTCGACCGAAATTGTTTCAAATAGTCCAACAGTCCAAACGTCCAAACGTCCAACAGTCCAAAAAAAGGTTCTTGAAATCTTGGCTCTCAAAAATAATTTTATTTACCTTTGTGCGGGACTATTTAGTCTTTTGTAACCGATAAATGAATTAAGAGCATGAAGAATTTATTGATATTGACGCTGTTAATTGCCTCGTTTGATTGTTTGTTTGCTCAGGATTTAAGTCCTGCTGAAGAAAAATTGTACAAGCAAATCAGCGCTTTTCCGCAGGAAAAGATACACATTCATACGGATAAATCGACATACGTTTCCGGTGAAAAAATCTGGTACAGAGCATATCTTGTTGATGCGCTGCTGCATGTGCCGAAAAGTCTGAGTCGATACGTATATGTCGAACTCGTAAATTCGGCTGCCGAAACAATCCTTCGTAACAAAATACGCCCCTCGCCCCTCGACAGCGCTTTTCACAACAGCATCGATCTGCCTGAAGATCTGCCCGAAGGCGCTTATCTGATTCGAGCATACACAAATTTCATGCGCACGAAGGCGGATTATTTCTTTGAAAAAAAGATATACGTTGCCGATCCGCAATCGTCGAAGTTTCGGATTAAGACTGACTTCCGTTTCGACGACAAGAACGTCAAACTCAAATTAGCTGTTCGCGATTATGAGGATAATCCCATAGAAGTGGAAAATTTAAGTCTCGGAACCGACGCTGGCAAGGCCGGAAAATACAAGGCCGAAAATGATTTTACAATTAAGAAAATCGCTGGAAATCAACAAAGCGTATATGTAGAATTTGATAAAGACGGCAGAAAATTCAAGAAATATATTCCTATTCCTGATGATGATTTCGATGTTTCGTTTTTTCCCGAAGGAGGTTATTTAGTCGATGACATACATTGTCGCATTGGATTCAAAGCATTGAAATCGTCGGGATTACCGGAAAATATAAGCGGCGAAATTTTCGATGGAGAAAATAACAATATCGGCTCCTTCGAATCGTCGCACGACGGAATGGGCTCGTTTTACATCAATCCGGGGCACGGAAAAAGCTATTACGCAGAATGTAAAACCTCCGATAACAAAACAAAACGCTTCACACTTCCGAGTTCGCGTTCCGATGTTTGCGTGCTGAAAATCATGCAAAATAAAACTAGAGTGTACATTAGTTCGACAAAGGGAAAAGACTTTCAAAATCAACCATTAAGTCTCTTGGTTCACCTTCGCGGCATCCCGATATATTCGGGCGAAATGCCGGCGTCAAATGTGCTGTCTATCGAGAAAGCCACCTTGCCTTCGGGACTTATTCAAATTCTGCTGATAGACAAGGATATGAATACCTTGAGCGAAAGACTTTTCTTTAATCTAAATAACAAAGAATTGCCTGTAAATGAATTAAATGTCGATAAGCCGGATTATGAAAGAAGAGAACTCGTATCTGCAAAAATAAAAGTAAGCGATGAAGAAGGTTTTCCTTTGGACGGAAATTTTTCGGTCTCTGTAACCGATAATCGCGATGTGCCGCCTGATTCCTCATTCACAATATATTCAAGCCTTTTACTTTCGTCCGAAATCAAAGGTTACATCGAATCGCCGGCGTATTATATCGAAAATCCTATCGACGCCGATCACTTGATGCTCACACAAGGTTGGCGACGTTACAATATCCCTGCGGCACTGAAAGATACGCTGGAAAAGCCCTTACATTATCTCGAAGCCGGACAGGAAATTTCGGGAACAGTAAAACGTGTGCTTGGTAGTAAAGTAAATGAAAATAATAATGTTACAATGTTTTCATCGGCGGGATACTTCGACATGACCATGTCTGACGCAAATGGACGATACCGTTTCAATGGTTTTGAGTTCCCCGACAGCACGACTTTCATAGTGCAAGCCTTGAATAAAAGGGGAGGTACATACGTGGAACTGCTTGTGGACGAGGAATCTTTCCCGCCTACAAGATCCTTTGCTGCTCCGGCAGTCGAAATCGATAGTCTGTTCAAAAAATATGTGGAAAAATCCGATTTGAAATATTCCGACGAATACGGAATGCGCGTTACAGTTCTGGACGCAGCGGTGGTTACTGGACAGAAAAATCTGCCTCCCGACGGCAAAAAATCAATATATTCATCGGCTTTCAACACCGTGGTTACTTCCGAAGATTTCAAACACGCCTCCGACCTGCTTCATGCTCTGATGATCATTCCGGGAGTTACGGTTGTGGGTAATAACGTTACAATCAGAGGTTCATCCACGCCGCCGCTCTTTGTAATCGACGATGTTATTTGGGAAGATTTTAATATTGATGGAATTAACGTGTATGATATAGACCGAATCGAAGTAATGAAAGGCGCTGAAGCAGCGATATTTGGCTCGCGAGGCGCTGGCGGAGTAATTATCATTTCGACTAAAACAGGAGTAGTAAATACCAATGTTATACGTTTCAATATCAAGACTATCGTTCCAAAAGGCTATAAAAAAGAGGTAGAATTTTATTCACCTCGATACGAGCGTCCTGCCTCTGGAATCGACCGTCGTACAACGATTTATTGGAATCCAAACATCGAATTGTCGGAAGGTAATGCCGAATTTGATTTTTATACCGCCGACGCTAACACTAGCTATTCGGTAGTAATAGAAGGAATTACAAAAGACGGTCGAATTATAAGAACAACAAAAAATATATCGCGACAAAAGTAGAATGAATTATGAATTATGAATTCATAATTCATAATTCATAATTCATAATTTCCTGGTTCTTAAAATCAAAAATATGTTTTATGTTTAGAAACTCTCTTATTGTAATTGTAATTCTTCTTAGCTCTATAAAGCTTATGGCTCAAGGAGATACTGTGCGTGTGAAGCTTGCGCCGCCGGAGAGCGAAGTTTCCTCATCGGCAAAAAGTTCGCTTACTTTTCCCGAACTGATTCGCGCTTTACAACCTGCTACTCTGCCGATTCCGAAGAAATATTCGTCTTTGGACTGGTCGCCGCCCGAAAAACTCTTCGACAGCGCCCGTTTGCATCTCAATTTTAACTTTGCTCCGCCTCAAACTCTGGGAAGCATCCTGAAAGAAAAACCTTTAAAGGCTTTCTTACTTGTGGCCGGAGCTGTGGCTGGAATGTTGAATCATCAAGTAGTGGGAATAGATAAAGAAATAGAAATAAACACAATGCAGAATATTTACTCGCGTAATCCGATTCCCGAATCGGCGCGACAATGGGACAATTCGTTCAGTACCGATAAAAAGTTTTAACTTTGCGCCTTGTTTTTTTAAATGAAAATTAAATAATTATGCAAACGCCAGGAAGAGTGAAAGTAGTAGATCTACTGAAATCAAAAGAATTAGGAAAAGTCTTTACGGTAAAAGGCTGGGTTCGTACTAAGCGAGGAAACAAGAACGTGGTTTTTATCGCGCTAAACGACGGTTCGACAATCAATAACCTTCAACTTGTGGCAAATCCCGCCGATTTCGACGAGGAAATCCTAAAGCTCGTTACCACAGGAGCTTGCCTGAAGGCGGTGGGTAAACTCGTTGAATCGCAGGGAAGCGGACAGCCGGTCGAATTGCAAATAGAACTTTTGGAACTATACGGCACAGCCGATTCCGAAAGTTATCCGCTTCAAAAAAAAGGACATACTTTGGAGTTTCTCAGAGAGATAGCTCATCTTCGTCCGCGAACCAACACTTTCGGAGCGGTACTGCGCATACGCCATGCAATGGCTTTTGCTATTCACGATTACTTTAATAGTCATGGCTTTGTGTATCTGCATACGCCTGTAATCACTGCTTCCGACGCCGAAGGAGCCGGTGCAATGTTTCAGGTTACTACTTTGGATATGAATAAACCTCCACGTACGCAGAACGGAGAAATTGATTATCAGCAAGATTTCTTTGGAAAACACACAAGTCTTACCGTTTCGGGACAGCTCGAAGGCGAACTTGCTGCCCTGGCTCTGTCGGAGATATATACTTTCGGGCCTACTTTCCGTGCCGAAAATTCCAATACACCACGCCATTTGGCCGAATTTTGGATGATAGAACCGGAAATGGCTTTCTACGAAATCGAAGAAAATATGGATTTGGCCGAAGATTTTATAAAATCGCTCGTAAAATATGCTCTGGATAATTGCGCCGACGATCTTAAATTTCTTAATGATATGTGGGACAAGGAGCTTATCGCACGTTTGCAGGCTGTGGTAAATACCCGTTTTGTGCGTTTGGACTATACCGAAGGAGTGGATATTTTGATGAAATCGGGCGAAAAATTTGAGTTTCCCGTAAGCTGGGGAGCCGATCTGCAAGCCGAACATGAACGATATTTAGTGGAAAAACATTTCAAAAAACCGGTGATAATGACTAACTATCCGAAGGAAATCAAGGCTTTCTACATGAAACAGAACGAGGACGGTAAAACGGTCAGAGCTATGGATGTGCTTTTTCCGAAAATCGGCGAAATCATCGGAGGATCACAGCGAGAGGAAAATTACGACAAGCTGCGGGCGCGTATCGATGAACTCAATATCCCGATGAAAGATCTTTGGTGGTATATCGATACACGACGCTTTGGCACAGCGCCTCACAGCGGATTTGGTCTGGGTTTCGAGCGATTGCTGCTTTTTGTTACCGGAATGGCAAATATTCGCGATGTGATTCCTTTTCCTCGAACGCCCAAAAATGCCGAATTTTAAACTCTTTATTGATTCATATAATTCCCTGAGGAGCAAGATTTTATGCGAGCAAAACGATTCACCATAGTTGGTAATCCGGTTTCACACAGCGTCAGTCCGGAATTGTTCAGATCGGCCTATCCAATGAATCTCGAACTTACTTACGACCGAAATGCAACCGAAACAGCTCTTGAAGCAATGGCCGTTTTTAAATCGGGATATTCGGGCGGAAACGTAACTGCCCCCTTCAAAATGGATATTCTGAACTTAGTCGATGAGGTTCTCGACGACGCTTCGGAAATAGGCGCGGCAAACACAATAACTATCTCGCCCAAAGGCATTATCATTGCATCGAATACCGACCATATCGGCGTATCGGACAGTTTGAACGAACACGGTGTTTCTGTGAGAAATAAGCCTTGTTTGGTTCTGGGAGCCGGCGGAGCCGGAAAAGCCGCCGCATACGCTTTGAGCCAAATGGGTGCAAGTTTGACCGTAGCTAACAGAAGCAAAGAAAAAGTCGATGATTTTGTGAAAAAAATCGGCGGTAAACTTGCCGGCCTGACCGAAGCCGATGAATTTGAGAAACTTGTGCGCGAATCGGAAATCATAATCAACACCGTGTATCCTTCGGTCGATATTGTGCCTTCCGAATGGCTAAACAAAAAACAAGTGGTCTTCGACGCTTCGTACATCGGCTCGGCGCTTACAAAAAAAGCAGCTCAATGCGGATGCCGTATCATCGACGGACGTTACTGGGTTTTCCATCAAGCGCTACATAGCTACGTCAGACTTTCGGGAATAAGACCCGACGAACAATCAATGAGAAGATTTATTGGAATTTAGTAAATAGGCCCTAAATATTCAAGCACTTGCAGGTATTCTTTGCGATACCGTTCGATTCGTTCTAAGTCTTTGTTGGTGGGATTGGCGATTCGCGAAATATCCATATTATGTTTCAAATCGTTCAGTTTCACATGTATTGCGAGGCTGCTTTTCTTTATTCTTGCTATATATTCTTCTCTTGTTGATGCGGTTTTTGAGTTCAGCAAATTCAAAGCCTCATGTATTTCTTGAGCATCAGAGTCTTTTAAAAGGCCTTCGGATTTTTCTTTTAAAGTCTGAACAATTTCATCCACAGAGATCTGAGTATCTTCGGCGACGTCGTGCAAAAAGCCAACGATTTTTTCCTTCCAATTATATCCGGCATTTCCTACTTCGGATAAATGACCTTCAAAATAATCTGCTCCGGCTTTGTCTTTCTGTCCTTTATGATATTCTTGAGCTAAGTCGGCGGCTACCTGAATCAGGTCGTCGTACACTCCGTTCATTTCGTCGAGAGAGTCTCGATACTCTTTGGCTTTCTGCGGATTGAATGATTCGACATAATTCAGAAATTCATTATACAATTCCTCTCCGACGCCCGTTGAAATCACTATATCGCAAAGCGGGTCTGTGATTTGCTCGAGATAGCCTATATCCTGAACGCCCGAATCCATTGCCTGTCTGATTTCAGGTTCTATCATGCTCAATTGCTGCTCGCACAGCTTTTGCATTTTTCTGAACATCTTCGCCAATTCGTTGACATCTAAGGCTTTTTCCATGATCTGTTTATCAATTCTCGTACATCTTTTTGTAATATTCCTGATATGCGCCACTTGTAACATTATCAAGCCAAGCCTGATTGTCGAGATACCAGCGCACTGTTTTTTCTATGCCTTCCTCGAATTGCAGCGAGGGCGTCCAGCCGAGTTCGTTCTTGAGTTTTGTTGAATC
>JAITGD010000097.1 GCA_031280885.1 Prevotellaceae bacterium
CAGGGACGACACTTGAAAATCAATAGTATTAAGTGCCGTCCCTGCGGGGCTTGCAATTACTCAGCCTTTTATTTCAGAAGAATATTGACATGAACTAAATCACCATCTTAGCACCTCAATTTAATATTTCCCGAAAATTGACGTCGAAATGGCCGATTAAATAAATTTACTTACCTTTGCCATATAATTTAATCGAAAGTATATGGCGATTATTCTTGGCATAGAATCATCCTGCGACGACACTTCGGCAGCAGTAATCAGAGACACAGAGCTTTTGTCGAATGTTATAGCAAGTCAAAAAGTACACGAAAAGTATGGAGGCGTGGTGCCGGAGCTGGCGTCGAGGGCGCACCAGCAGAACATCATACCGGTGGTGGATACTGCTTTAAAAGAGGCAAATACAGAGGTACGCGACCTCGATGCAATAGCCTTTACGCTTGCGCCCGGGCTGCTTGGCTCACTGCTGGTGGGAACCTGTTTTGCAAAAGGTTTCGCTGCTTCCGCGCAAATTGCTATGATTGAGGTCAATCATCTGCACGGGCATATACTGTCGCATTTCATCCGCGAACCCGGCGGTCGCAATTCTCACCCCGATTTTCCCTTTCTCTGTCTGCTGGTTTCGGGTGGACACACGCAGATTATCATGGTAAAAAACCATTTGGATTTTGAGATTCTCGGCGAAACTATCGACGACGCTGCCGGCGAAGCCTTCGATAAGTGTGCGAAAGTGATGGGTTTACCCTACCCGGGCGGGCCTGTTATTGACGCTTTGGCAAAAGAGGGCGACGAGAAGGCTTTTGCCTTTGCAAAACCAAGAGTAGCAGGGCTGAACTATAGCTTCAGCGGCTTGAAAACTTCCTTCCTTTACTTTCTGCGCGACAGGGTAAAAGAGGATGCTCGCTTCATCGAAAATCACCGAGCAGATCTCTGTGCCTCACTACAATATACCATAATAGCGGTTTTGATGGACAAACTCGTCAAAGCAAGCAAAACCACAGGCGTCAAGCAGATTGCCACTGCGGGAGGTGTGTCGGCAAACTCCGGCTTGGCAAAAGCCCTGCTCGAAACCGGCGAAAAACATGGCTGGCAGGTATATATCCCTCCCCGTAAATTCACTACCGATAATGCCGCGATGATAGCTGTGGCGGGTTATTACAAATACCGCGAGGGTAAAACCTGCGGGCTGGACGTGTCGCCTAATGTTAAATTATCTTAAATATTCAAGTTTTGACCAATTAAATTTGCATATAAAATATTTTGTGTATATTTGCGACATGATTTAACTGTGTATTTTGAAACTGAAACTTACTGAACATGGAAGAAAATAAAGGAAAACGAAGGCTGGCCGACTATGGCGACGGTATGCGAGGAGTGGTATTTTCGTTTTTTCAACTCGTATCTATTTATGCAGACTTCCTGACAATGATTTCGGAATCGCTTGAAACTCGAATTGAAAAGTCGCTGAAAAATATAAGTATATCCGACTTTCCGGTTGAATACGTCAGCGATATGTTCAATGTAAATAATCGCGCTCTGAAAAATGTAACTAAAATCTGGTACGAGTTTCGAGATTTTATGGACGAACAGGAATATTGCCCTTATGAACATTCGACTGTGGTTAATTTGACTTGCCGCTTTCTTGACGAATTTATCTTTGCAAGCGACGATATTGAGAAAATTTATGCCCGACTTGAAGAAGAGGTTAGAACCGAGCGCGAAGCCTTTAAACGATATATGATAGAAAATGGCGAAGAAGAAGAAGAGGACGACGACGTGCTTCAAACCCAAGATGCTGACGAAGAAGAGGACATAGAGAAGCTTGCCGACGAATATGAAACTATTCTCAAATGCTTGCTGGATGTGCCAACCGAAGTTGAATATAAAAGAAAGAACTCGCCTAGACTTTCAACCGATGAAGACGATGAAGATGGCGACTTGTCGCACTTTTCAACCGATGAGGACGATGAAGACGAGGACTTGTCGCACTTTTCAACCGATGATGACGATGAAGACGAGGACTTGTCGGACTTTTCAACCGATGAGGACGAAGAGAACGATGATTTTCTGGATATTTTATATAATGAGGATTATAATGATCTTTCCGGTTCTTCGATTTCAGGTTTGGTATTATTTGTAAAGCACATGTTGTCGTTAGATATAGCTACGATTGAAGACACAAACAAGCAGTCGGATAAATATTCAGGCAAGATGAAACATATAATGGAGAATTTCGACAGCATTGAATCGGAGATTAAAAAGGGGAATATTCATTTGCTCTGGAAGAAATTCGGATATTCAAGTCCTATGGAGCCATTCGACATACTTTTAGAGAATGTAAAATTAGAGCAGCAGATATATTCTCAACTTTCCGAAAGCATAAACTTGTATAAACAGCAATTTATGATACTGATGAAAGAAGTTGAACGGCATCTGTAGCTTTATTTATTATGATGAAAATTAATTAAATTATATGTATAACAATTTAAACACATTTTTTTATGGACAAACAAACTATTTCAAAATTTCGTTACGAGAATCTTCGTAATGAAGCTCATGTAGAATTTAACGAAACCTATTTGGGAGTAGTAGATAGACACGAGCCCGAAGAGCTAAAGATCAAGCCTCAATTCGATGAGTACAAGAGACTGTTCGTAATCGAAGTCGATTCACTCGACATTGTTCGTAAGAGCGAATACACTGTGGAGATAGAAGCTCAGAATAACGTGCGTAACAAAACGTTCAGAAGCATGGTCAATGCCGTGAAGTCGGGCGTAGATCACTTTAACGCAAGCAAGCAAGCAGCTGCGAAAAGGATAAACGTGGTCTTGCTGCGCTATGGTAACATCGCCACCAAGCCATTGGACGAGGAGACAGCGGCAATCGAAGACCTGATACGCGAGTTAAACGACAATCATTCTGCCGATGTATCTACTCTGGAATTGGCCGAATTTCTTACGCAGCTAAATCTTCAGAACGTACGCTTCAAGGAATTGATGAACGAGCGATACGACGAAATGACACAACGTCCGCAAGTACGCATGAAGGAGGCTCGCCGCGACGTAGATAAGGCGCTCCGAGAAATGCTCGACATGGTAGAAGCCCTTGTGAAAGTCGATGGATATGCAAAATACGAGGCGCTTATTGTTGCTCTTAACGTCATCGCCGAGCGGTATCGCAATCAACTTGCACAGTCGGCAGGCCGCAGAAAAACTAATGTCAAAACTAATTAATTAATCGATATAGTGTCTCTATGAGTATCATTTTCTTTTTTCAATAGTATATTTATTTTTGTTATTTTTCTTGAGAAAGTAGAGACACTTTTTTTACCACATACTGCTTTTTGCGGCAGTATCACTTAATATAAATTTATAAGATAAATGTCTGTTTTATCAAACATTCTAAATAAACATTCGATTCGCCGGATATTTATTGCCTTCTTTTCGATTGCGCTTATAGTAGCTATTGTTACCGCTTCGTTGATTATGCTGTATAACGACAAGAAAAATAATCCGAACAGATTGCATAATGAGTTGTGGGCATGGGCCGAGAATGGCGATTATAATCCAAGGCTGAACACCGGTTGGTACGAGACTTTTTTCTTCTCGACTTCAGGAAGGTTTATGTATATCAAAGAGTTTTCGGCGGATCATCAAGTCTCTTTATGGAGCGCCGGCAACTATACCTTCAATAAGTCAAAAGGAGAAGTTACCCTTATCACCGACAACAGTAACTTAGGTAACGGGCATGGCGACCCGCTTCTCGACAAGGCTCATACTATCAAAATAGTAAATAAGGACGAAGAGACGATTACCATTGAGGGTTCGCCTATAACGTCGCGTAATATATCGAAGGACAGCACTACTGTATTTCGGCTTGCACGCAGGGATTTACTGATAATTCCCGAAGGTTCGCTCGACCGTGAGGTCAAAGAAATGGCTTTGCTTTCGAGTACAGGTAACGTAATTTATGAGACAAAGGGCGACGAGCTACGAACAGTGCTTGATATTATGAATAGTTCGAGCTATAACCGCGAGTGGAACAGCAGTGAAATTAAGATACCTGATCAGGATCTTACTATCAAAATCAAGCTTGCCAACGGAGAAATGATTCAGGTTGGAGTTTGGATCAGCGAGGCTAAGCTGCGAATACTCAATCTGTGGTATGACGTCAATGATGAACTTGGGCTAAAACTGCTGGCTCAGATCTTAAAAAAGTATTAGCATGAAAAAGAATGTGGCTGTTGTCTTTGGCGGCGATTCTTCGGAGGCGATAATTTCGGAACGCAGCGCAAGGAACATTGTTGATTCTATTCCCCGCGACAGGTACGAGGTGTATTCTGTGTCGATTATCGGTACGGATTGGAATCTCTGTTGCGAAGATGGCTCGAAGGCGCCAATCGACAGAAATGATTTCAGCGCGAAGCTCATCGACAGGACTATTCGTTTCGACTGCGCTTTTATAATAATTCATGGAACACCCGGCGAAAACGGGCTGTTGCAGTCGTATTTCGAACTGATACGGCTTCCATACACCACTTGTAGCGCTTTTGTTTCGGCTCTTACTTTCGATAAGTATGCCTGCAAGCGCTATCTGCGCGACTTAGGTATAGATATGGCCAGCGAAGTTTTGCTAAAAAAAGGCGACAGTTATGAGGTCGCCGAGCTTGTTGGCCGCCTTGGTTTACCTCTATTCGTCAAGCCCAACGCAGGCGGAAGTAGCTTTGGCGTAACTAAGGTACGCTCGGCCGATGAGCTTGATTCGGCATTAGAACATGCGCGAATGGAGGGCTGCGATGAAGTTCTTGTTGAGTCCTTTATTGAAGGCGTTGAGCTTTCGCACGGAATATGTATATTTAACAATCATATCCTGCGTCTTCCGGTAACGGAGATAGTAAGCAAGAACGATTTCTTTGATTTCGAGGCGAAATATACGGCAGGCCGATCGGATGAGATCACTCCGGCACGTATTTCGGACGAGTTGAATGAACGGGTACAGCATCTAACCGAGCGTATTTGTCGTCGATTATCCTGTCGCGGTCTTGCGCGGATAGACTATATCTACTCTTCCGACAGGTTGTACTTTTTAGAGATAAACACTATTCCGGGATTCAGCGACGCGAGCATAGTCCCGCAGCAGCTTCGTCATGCCGGATACGAGGTTTCGGAGGTGCTTGCTACCCTTATCGACGATTCGATAAGTCGGTTGGTCTAAGCCCCCGACATAAAAATCCCACAGAAGTTGAACGTATGTCATACGGCACAAGTTCTTCCTCTGCGGGACCTCTTAAACAAAACAATAAAATCTATATTTTTCGCTTATTGGACAGCTTCCATTATTTGTTCCAGCGAGCTATCGTAGAGGTTTTTTAAGTCGCTTATAAATCCGAAGGAAATATCATCTACTCTGATTTCAGACTTTGTAACATGTCCAAGCACTGATACGGGGATGTTGTAGTCGGAGAGGAAATCGACAAAAGCGGCTTCTCTCGACGGAGCTACCGACACAATCACACGGCTTTGAGATTCTCCGAAGAGGAAAGCGTCGGTTCGCACTTCGGCGTCGGAGGTAATGTCGAATCCAAAACTTCCGTGCATGGCCGATTCAAGCAGAGTGATGAACAGCCCACCGTCCGAGACGTCGTGCGCGCTTTGTATGAGGTTGGCTGCAACTAAGTTCTTCACTAATCGCTGCACTTCGCGTTCTTCGTCCAAGTCGAAGTAAGGGGCAGGCGATTCTTTGATTCCGAGATAGCCATAGAGGTATTCGGAGGAAGAGATGTCGTTTCGCGAGATTCCAATCATGTATATCATGTCTCCTTTTTGTCGGAACGAGAGGGTCATTTGGTTGTTTTTGCTAAGCAGCCCCAACATGCCGATGGTAGGAGTGGGATGCACGGCTTCGACTTTGCCGTTTATTTCCGATTGATTGTAGAAGCTAACGTTTCCGCCTGTTACGGGCGTTCCGAATTTTTCGCAGGCTTCGCCCATTCCTTGTACGGCTTGCACGAATTGCCAATATATTTCGGGGTTGTAAGGGTTTCCGAAGTTTAAGCAATTGGTTATTCCACAGGGTTCGGCGCCCGAGCATACAAGGTTTCTTGCGGCCTCGGCCACGGCAATCATTGCTCCTGTTTTCGGATTTGCTTTGACGTATCGGGAATTGCAATCGACCGTCAGCGCCAGGGCTTTATTTGTTCCTTTTATGCTTACGATTGCTGCGTCAGACGGGAGGTTGACGCTCATATTGACTGTTCGCACCATTGAGTCGTACTGTTCATACACCCAGCGTTTTGATGCTATGTTTGGATTTCTTGCGAGGAATAGTGCGACTTCCTTTAGGTCTGAGGGTTCGGAGATGTCGTCGATGCTAAATTTTGCATATTCGCGGATGTATTCCGGCTCGCGAAACTCTCTGTCGTACTGCGGAGCGCCTCCGCCAAGCGCCAGGGATGATGCCGGAACTTCTGCCACACATTTTCCGCGATATATGAAAGTCAGCTTGTCGTCTTCTATGACTTCTCCAATGATTTTACATTCCAGATCCCACTTGTCGAAAATGGCTTCTACCACGTGTTCTTTTCCCTTCTCGACGACTGCCAGCATACGCTCTTGCGATTCGGAGAGCAGGATTTCCCATGCTTCCATATTTTTTTGACGTAGAGGAACCTGGTCGAGGTTTATTTTCATCCCGCATTTTCCGCGTTCCGACATTTCGGAGGTTGAGCAGATGATTCCAGCGGCTCCCATGTCCTGCATTCCGACGAGGGCGCCGCTGTCTCTCAGTTCCAGCGATGCTTCGAGAAGGAGTTTTTCCATAAAAGGATCTCCGACTTGAATGGAGGGGATGTCTTCGGCCGAGTCTTCGGTGATGTCAGCTGAGGCGAAAGTAGTTCCGTGTATGCCGTCTTTCCCTGTGAGGGATCCGATGATATACACCGGATTGCCTGTTCCGGCGGCTGTTGCCGAGATGGTGTGTCCTATTTCTACCAATCCCACCGACATGGCATTTACCAGGGGGTTAATTGTGTAACAGTCATCAAAATAAACTTCGCCTCCGACAACGGGAACTCCGAAGCAATTACCGTAGTCTCCGATTCCTTTGACTACTCCTCGCATGAGACGTTTATTGTGTTCATTTCGAGGGTTTCCGAATCTTAGGGAGTTCAATTGTGCAATTGGACGCGCGCCCATCGTGAAGATGTCTCGATTGATTCCTCCAACGCCCGTCGCCGCGCCTTGATATGGTTCGACGGCGCAGGGGTGATTGTGCGATTCGATTTTGAAGGCACAAGCCATACCGTCGCCTACATCCACCAGTCCAGCGTTTTCGCTTCCTGCTTCGGCAAGAATTCGATTGCCTTTACGCGGCAAGGTTTTCAACCATTTGATTGAGTTCTTGTATGATGCGTGTTCCGACCACATGGCCGAATAGATATTCAGTTCGGTGAAGTTTGGCATTCGTCCCAGAATGTCTTTTATCATGTCCAATTCTTCAGGCAGGATACCTAATTCTTTTGCTGTTGTGTAAGTTACTTCTTGCATGACAAATTTGTATTTACAGCGCAAAGATATGACTTTTCGCTCAATTAAAATCCAAGTGTTGAAAATTAAACTCTCGTTTAAGCGCAATCGTCTGAAAGCGTCAGAGTTTCGTTTGTTTCTTTGTGTCCGAATTTCCGATATAATCTACACATTGAATCGGAAGTGCATTATGTCTCCATCAGCAACGATGTATTCTTTGCCTTCGACGCCTATTTTTCCTGCATCACGACAGGCTGCTTCCGAGCCGCAGCTTATAAAATCGTCGAATTTAATTACTTCTGCTCGTATAAATCCTTTTTCGAAGTCGGAATGTATTACTCCTGCTGCCTGCGGCGCCTTTGCGCCTTTGACGTATGTCCATGCACGGACTTCTTTTTCGCCGGCAGTGAAATATGTTTCGAGATTCAAGAGTTTATAAGCTGCTTTTATTAGTCGCGACACTCCCGATTCGGCCAATCCAATGTCTGCCAGAAACATTTGACGTTCTTCAAAAGTATCGAGTTCAGCAATTTCCGATTCGGTTTTTGCGGCTACCACAAGCAGTTCAGCATCTTCGTCGGCAATGGATTCTCGTAGCCGGTCAACGTAAGCGTTACCTTCGACGGCGCTTGCTTCGTCCACATTGCAAAGATAAAGTACCGGCTTGTCTGTCAGCAGAAAAAATTCATCAACAAGTTTGCGGTCTTCTTTATTATCGATTTTAACTGTTCGCGCCGATTTGCCTTGCACCAAAGCGTCTTTGTACTTACACAGAAGGTCGTACATTCGTTTGGCTTGCTTGTCGCCTGCTTGAGCCTGTTTTTGCACTTTTGACATACGGCTTTCCACTGTTTCCAGATCTTTGATTTGCAGTTCGACGTCGATTATTTCCTTGTCGCGCACCGGATTGACGCTTCCATCGACATGAGTAACTTCGCCATCGAAACATCTTATAACATGAATTATAGCATCTGTTTCGCGGATATTGGCCAGGAATTTGTTGCCCAGTCCTTCTCCCTTGCTTGCACCTTTGACTAAGCCTGCAATGTCCACTATTTCGACGGTTGCGGGGATAATTTGACGCGGATTTACCAATTCGGCTAATTTGTTCAGTCGTTCGTCGGGTACGGTAATCACTCCCACATTTGGTTCGATTGTGCAAAAGGGGAAATTGGCAGCTTGTGCTTTAGCGTTTGACAGACAGTTGAATAGGGTTGATTTTCCGACATTTGGCAGCCCAACTATTCCACATTGTAAAGCCATGAATTATTTGATATTAGATTTATTATCCCAGATAGGATTTCAGCAGTTTGCTGCGCGAACTATGACGTAAGCGTCTTATGGCTTTTTCCTTGATTTGACGTACTCTTTCGCGAGTCAGGCCGAATTTTTCGCCGATTTCTTCGAGCGTCATTTCCTGCATACCTATTCCGAAGAAATATTTCACGATGTCGCGTTCACGTTCGGTGAGCGTCGAAAGCGCTCTATCGATTTCGCGAGCGAGGGATTCGTTCAGCAATCCACGGTCGGCGTTTGGCGAGTCGTTGTTTACCAGCACGTCGAGCAGGCTGTTGTCCTCGCCATCGACGAATGGAGCGTCCACCGAGACATGGCGACCGGAGACGCGCAAGGTGTCGGAAACTTTTTCCTTCGGGATTTCAAGTATTTCCGATAATTCTTCGGACGATGGAGCACGTTCGTGTTCTTGTTCAAATTTGGCCAGCGCTTTGTTGATTTTATTAAGCGAACCTACCTGATTTAGAGGTAGGCGTACTATGCGCGATTGCTCGGCCAGAGCTTGAAGAATTGACTGACGAATCCACCACACGGCGTATGATATGAATTTGAATCCGCGAGTTTCATCGAATTTTTCGGCAGCTTTTATCAGTCCAAGATTGCCTTCATTGATAAGATCCGGCAAACTTAGCCCCTGATTTTGATACTGTTTAGCGACCGACACGACGAAACGTAGATTGGCCTTAGTGAGTTTTTCGAGTGCCTCCTGGTCGCCTTTCTTTATCCGCTGCGCCAATTCCACTTCTTCTTCGACGGTGATCAGTTCTTCCCGTCCTATTTCCTGTAGATATTTGTCCAACGAGGCGCTTTCCCTGTTGGTAATCGACTTTGTTATTTTGAGTTGTCTCATTTTTTTCGATTAACGAATGCCTGCAAAGGTAGTAAAAATTGTTTTATACGATTCTTTATGAATTTTTATCTTATATCAACTAACGTTTATACGGACAAACTCGACGCAGATACAAAGAAGCCGAAACACTGGGTTTTCGGCTTCTGTTACATCATATTGAGTTCCGTATTTCGCGGGGTTTAAACCCCGAAGGCGTAATATGCTTCACGTCCGTTGGGATAAATCCCTTCGATGAAAATTCCGCCTCGCGTTATTCCGCTCAAAACACGTTTCACGTCTTCGGAAGAGCGTACTGGCTTTTGATTTATTGTTGTGATTATAAAGCCTGCACGTACACCTTGCTGTTTCAATTTTCCGTTACCAAGTTCGGAGATTTGCGCTCCTCCGCTGATACCGAGTTTCTTAGCCAAGTCTGCGTCCACAGTTTTAAAACTTGCGCCGAGTACACTCTCTCCGGATGACGTAATCACGTCCGTATTTCCGGCCCTATTACGTAAAACAGCGGTAAATTGTTTCATTTTTCCGTCGCGAATTACAGAAATATTTACTTTATCGCCTGGTCTCGCCTTGCCAATTTCTTCGGAAAGGTTAGATGAACTTCTGATACTCTTGCTGTTAATCTCAGTAATGACGTCGCCCGATAAAATTCCGGCTTCTTGCGCTGCTCCGTTTTCCATGACCTCTCTCACGTAGATGCCGTGATGTTTTTTGAGAGTTTCGATGTTTTTCGGAGCCTCTTTTGTTTTGGCAAATTCTTCGCCCATTTCGCTGTTCAGATCAACATAAGATATGCCCAGCATGGCACGCTGAGGCACGCCATATTGCATCAGGTCTTCAACTATTTTTTTTGCCAGATTAGATGGTACGGCGAATGAATATCCTTCATATACTCCTGTTTTTGTAGCGATTGCAGTGTTTATTCCTACAAGTTCTCCGCGCAGATTCACCAGAGCGCCTCCGCTGTTGCCGGGGTTCACTGCGGCGTCGGTTTGGATGAAGGCTTCGATGCGCATGTCGCTCGACAGAATATCCAGCGACCGAGCTTTTGCGCTCACTATGCCTGCCGTTACTGTGGACGAAAGGTTGAATGGATTGCCCACAGCCAGAACCCATTGGCCAAGTCGCAAGGCGTCGGAATTGGCAAAAGCCATTGCGGGCAAGTTTTCGGCTTCCACTTTCAGCAGTGCGATGTCGGTATCGGGATCTGTGCCTACTACCTTGGCAATCATGGTGCTTTTATCATCGAAGATTACGGTAATTTCTTCTGCACGGTCGATTACATGATTGTTGGTTACTATGTAGCCGTCGGGCGAAATGATAACTCCTGATCCTGAGCTACGTGGAGTGTACACCTGAGGCTGCTGTCCGCGATACGGGTTTCCGAAGAAAAAATCGAACAAATCGCCGCTGCCTCCTTCGTAGTAGGTTTGGGTTTTGTAGGCCACCTTAACGTGTACCACAGAGGGAACTGAACGTTCGGCAGCTTCGGAAAAATCTACCGGTTCGCCCGCTTCCGAAAAAGCGGCATAGCGAGCGGGAGCGCTTTCGGAAGCTACCGGCAAGTTTACTGTTTGCTTCTCAGTAGCCTCATTATTATTGGATTGCAACAGAAAACATGCTGCTGTCGCGATTAAGCCTCCTGCCAGACCTGCAATAAAAGCTATCCTGATACTGTTTCTTTTAATTTCCATACTCTTTTAATTTTTAGAAACTTAATTACATTTTTATTAATACTTTGTCGGTAATATAGATTAACTAAAACATAAAAAGTTTAAAACGGCGGCAAAATTAATAATAAAACAAAAATCGTCTGCAAATTACGTCAATCAGTTAGGAATTGCTTCGTAATCGAATCGACGTAAATATGCAGACGAAATCTCACGTGTCCGAAAATTCTGCCTGAACGGACGCGGAACGAGCGGCTGTAAGTACTCTATTTCAGAGCTTTCAGCAGTTCGGGCAGTAGGGACGAAATCGTATTTTCGGTTTGCGCAGTGTAGAGATTACCGTCCACTACCGATTTTTTGTCGGTTCCGATGCTGCCTTTCAGATGCGGCTTGGCGAAGGGATGCAGAGCGACTTTTCGTCCTGCGCCAATTCCAGCTTTGTCGAACAACAGCGCTGCTACACAATGACCTGCCAAAATCTTGTTTTTGTCGCCGAAGTTTTTCATCACAGCTACCAAATCCTGATTGAACTGTTTATCAAGATTTTCACTGAATTTTGGCATCGCGTCGCCACAAGTGAGTACGAGAGCATCGTATTCATTTTCATGCCATTTCAGGCTGGCCACTGTGTCGTCGGTTCGCATGTCGATACCGGAATTAGTTTTTACCTGCGCAACGTCCGACACGGCGAAGGTTTTGTACGGAATACCGTTTTCGAAAAACGCTTCCAGATAAGAGAATAATCCCATTCCGTTTACGGGATTTACAACTAATACTGCAACTTTCTTTGTCATAAATTGTTAATTTTAATTGTTTATGAACGTTATCCTAAGTAAGTTTATTACTTTTGCGGCGCAAAATTACAATCGATAATCGCAATATACAAGAACTAACTTTTTGATAATGAGCTTACAAAAAAGTAACTAATATTGATTTACAGCAAAGTAAGATTCAAAAATGATGAAAACTTTTTTTCCAAGCGGCAATTGCCCTATTCGAGAGATCCTCGCTCGGCTTGGCGACAAATGGTCTCTGTTAATTATCATTACCTTGAATGCAAACGGAACCATGCGCTTCAGCGATATTCACAAATCTATCGATGATATTTCGGAACGGATGCTGAGCGTGAGCCTGCGCTCGCTCGAAACCGACGGACTTATCAGCCGAAAAGCGTATCCCGAAATACCGCCGCGAGTAGAATATCGCCTTACCGAATCGGGAGAAAAATTGATGCCGCATCTGAACAGTCTGGTAAATTGGGCTTTAGAAAATATGCAGACGATTATGGATTCGCGACAATCGCATAAAAACGGCAAATCAATGAACGACAAAAAGAGTATAGAATAAATTTTATTATATTTGCGCCTGATTTAGTAAAGTTAAATTATTTAAATGATAAATGTTATGAATGAAATTTTAATAGTTCCCGACGTCCACGGACGCGAATTTTGGTACCCTGCGCTTGATTATTCGGGCGAAGTGATCTTTCTGGGCGATTATGTGGACCCTTATCCTGCCGATAAAATTTCGGAAAAACAGGCAACGGAAAGATTTTTGAAAATCCTTGATTTCAAAAAGCAAAATCCCGACAGAGTAACGCTTCTGATTGGTAATCACGAACATCATTATCTGAGGAGAGATTTTGCCGCCGGAAGAAAAATGAAAGGAGAAGAAGGAGAATTGATGGAAAAAATCATGACCTCCGACGAAACAAAACATCTTTTTCAGCTTTGCAAACAGATTGGCAAATACTTGTTTATCCATGCCGGTATTACAAAAGACTGGTACGACCGTCATCTCAAGCACTTTGACGATTTGGGCGATACGCTCGAGGAACAGATGAACAATCTTATCTATTCCAACAGAACTTATGTTTTTTACGAAGCCAGCCTGTCGCGCGGAGGTATAGACGATTCA
>JAITGD010000188.1 GCA_031280885.1 Prevotellaceae bacterium
AATTCGCAAAGGTAATAGAATTTTTGGACGTTTGGACTTTTGGACTTTTGGACTTTTGGACTTTTGGACTTTTGGACTTTTGGACTTTTGGACTTTTGGACTGTTGTAGCATGCAAAAGTCAATAATCCTTTTACCACAAAGAACACAAGGTTTACCACAAAGAACACAAAGTATTGACAATCATAGTTGCAACTTTGTGTGCTTTGGTGCTTTCTTTCTAACCGTCCAAAAGTCTAACCGTCTAACCGTCTAACCGTCCAAAAAAATCTATTTTATCAAATTAAACGCATATCCGATCATAGCGCTGCCGGAGCCTATGCGGTTTGCGCCGTTGTCGGTGTTTTTCTGGACTTTAATTAAGCCGTAGTTGCCACCGAACTCCACGAAGAAACGGCTACGTTTGTATCTGTACGACAAGCCGGCATTTCCGCAGAAGCCAAAGTTTACCGGACGCAGTTCGCCGGTTATGTCAATAGTTCCGAACTCGAAGGGATTTTGGAGTTTTTCGGCTAATTCGGGCAGATTTTGTATTATACCATCTTGAGCTACAGTGGGCAAGCTGTTCCAGAGCGAAGTATTTGCTTCGGCGCTGGTGTACAGCGTTCCGATTCCTGAGGATATTTGATTGCCGCCCATCAGAAACGACACAAATGGTCCGGCGTTGATATACACCCTCCATGGAGAGTTTGCTCCCAAATCCCATCCGAATTGAGCCATCACCGGAATCATCAGATAATCAAACGCTGCCTTATTTTTGATGTCAGCATAAACATATTTTGGCATTCTGCTGGCCATTTCGCCGATAATTGCCGCCATATTTTCGTCGATATTGGGCATATTTGCGGCTATTCCGCTGATTAGGCGCGATGAAGGCATTGCCTGCATTCCGTCTTTTTTTCCTCCCTGTCCGCTGTATTCAACGCCGAGGCGCAGGGAGAACAACTTGCTAAATTCCATTTCGGTGAAGATACCGGCGCCTGCGGCTAATCGCGATTTATAACCTTCGCTTACAGGAGTTCCCGCTCCGCCCGGAGCGATGTTAGGAATCCCTAAACCACCTCTGATTCCGATATTTATCGGCTGAGCCGAAGCAAAGGATGCAAGCAGAATCGCCGGCAAAATGAAAGCAACAATCTTTTTCATTCAAAACTTGTTTTAATTATAATTTACAATACATTAAAAAGAGTTTTACTATGGAACTTGTCCGCCGTAAAACCGCCGCAAAGGTAATGAGAAAACTTTAAAAACAAAAAAAGTTTTCGCTAAATCATGGTGGGCTGGGGGGCTTGGGAGGGCTTGCTGTTTGGGACTACTTGGGACGGCGATACAAAAGATTATCAGAAGGCCCAGCTGGGCGGCAAGAGCCAGCCTGCGTAGCGTCCTGGCTCTTGGTTCTTGGCTACTGGCTCCTGGCTCCTGGCTCCTGGCTCCTGGCTCCTGGCTCTTGGCTCTTGCAATCTTGGCTCTCTTAATTAAGAATTTGTAATTTTGTTCCGCGTTAGGAGGTCGAAATTCTTTCGCTCAGTTCAATATCCGCCAGGCTAAACTGCGAATTTCCATGCGAAAAACGCTTGCTTCGGATTTAATAGTTGTGTATGTAATACTTTTTTTAAAGATAATGAAGGAACAATCTTATGCTCAAGGAGCATCGAACATCCCTCTGCGGGGAGAAACAGTGGGCGAATGTCTGCGTAAAACGGTTGAAAAATACGGCGATAGAGAAGCGCTGGTGGTAATCGACCAAAACTATCGTGCAAGCTACAACGAGTTGTGGGAACAGACGGAGGTCGTTGCCAAGGCATTGATAGCTCACGGCATCAGTAAAGGCGACAGGGTGGGAATCTGGTCGGCGAATCGCTACGAGTGGGTTCTGGTGCAGTTCGCCACCGCCAGAGTGGGCGCAATATTGGTGAATATCAATCCGGGATACAAAATATCGGGTCTGGAATACGCTCTGAAACAATCGCAAACCAAACTTCTGATTACGGCGCAAAATTTCCGTCAAACGGATTATATTGAGATGCTTAATCAAATTCGCCCTTATTGTCCATATCCCGAACGGACGGTAATACTTGGACGTAATTGGGACAAGTTTCTCGAACGTGGAAAAGGCGTGAGCGAAGCGGAATTGTCGGAACGGGAACAGTCGCTTGGTTTTGACGATCCTATCAATATACAATACACTTCGGGAACGACAGGCTATCCGAAGGGAGCTACTTTGACGCATCATAATATAGTGAACAACGGCTTTTTCATCGGCGAGCGTATGCTGTATTCCGAAAAAGATCGAGCTTGTATTCCCGTGCCGTTTTATCATTGTTTCGGCATGGTGCTGGGCAATATGGCCTGCGTTACGCACGGATCGTGCATGGTGATTCCCGGCGAAACTTTCGAGGCGGAATCAGTAATGAAAGTGGTTCAAAATGAAAAATGTACTTCGCTTCTCGGCGTGCCGACCATGTTTATCGCCGAGCTGGAGCATCCCGATTTTACGAAATACGATTTTTCGAGCCTGCGGACAGGCATTATGGCCGGCTCGCTATGCCCGCCCGATACTATGGAAAAGGTCATCGAATGTATGAATATGAAGGATATAACTATTTGCTACGGGATGACCGAAACTTCTCCCGTATCGACGCAGACTTTGGCCGATGATGTGTTCGACAAAAAGGTGAATACGGTCGGAATGGTGCATCCTCATGTGGAAATAAAAATTGTCAATCCGGCTGATAACAAGATTCTTCCTCGTAACGAAAAGGGCGAACTTTGCACACGCGGTTATTCGGTGATGCTTGGCTATTGGAACGCCGAAGAGGATACTCGCAAAGCTATCGACGCAAAGGGCTGGATGCACACGGGCGACCTCGCGGTGATGGACGACGATGGCTATGTAACTATCGTGGGTCGAATAAAAGATATCATCATCCGAGGAGGCGAAAATATCTCGCCACGCGAAATTGAAGACTTTATCCGTAAGCATGAAGGCATTGTTGATGTGCAGGTTATCGGCGTGCCAAGCCATAAGTACGGCGAAGAAGTAATGGCTTGGGTCATGCTGCGCGAAGGTTTCGATATGAGCGAAGAAGAATTGATGCGATATTGTAAAGGACGAATAGCAACATTCAAAATACCAAAATATTGGAAGTTTGTTACCGAATTTCCAATGACCGTTACGGGCAAAATCCGCAAGGTCGAAATGCGTGAAATTTCCGTCAAAGAACTCGGCCTCGAAAATATCGGAGGGATACATACGGAGTAGAACCACTTAATAATAGGGTGCGAATATTTCATATCTTTGCGTCCGTTAGTTAAGGAAAAATATGTCAAAAATTTCTTCAAAAGTTAAAGTGCGAAAGGCTGTTCCAGGTAATGTGTCCGCTGTATCGAAAAAGAAATTTCCTTTTTTTGAGACGGGTATTCTGTTCATCGGACTGAGTTTGCTTTTCTCTTTTTTTCCGCCTATTACACGCGGTTGGGGATTAAATTACACGGGTTTTTTCGATATTTGGCTGATGATATTCTTTTATTTGCTGCTGCTGTGGCTGTGGACGCCGCAGAGCAATCGTTATCTTGTGGAAAAATTGAGCAGCATTAAGAAGAGTACGGTCATTGCATTTTGCGGAAAACATCGGCACACGATCTTTCTTTTGCTTAGCATAGCTGCGGGATTTTGTTTCTATCTACTGAAAATCAAATATATTCTTCTGGGGGATACGGATATTCGCGCCAAGCAGATTGAAAACGGCGAACTGATGAAGGGCGAATATATGACGATGTTGTGTATCAGAAAAGTATGGCAGTTTTTGCATGAAAAGTTTGCTTATACCGGCGTTCAAACCGTCCGTCTGTTCGGTTATGTATCGGGCGGCGTGTATGTTTTTATTTCACTGTGTATTGCTGATTTAATCGGGAAAACTTTTCTCAAAAAAGTCGCCGCATTTTGCATAGCAACGCTCTCGCTGACGGCGCTACTTCTTTTTTGCGGATATACTGACACGTACATGCTTGCGCTGGTGTTTCTGATTGCATATTTATATGCGGCCATGCTGCATCTGAAAGGTAAACTTTCTATCTGGATTCCAGCGATTTTTCTGCTGTCGGGCGTTTCATTTCACCTGATGCTGGTCAGCCTGACGCCATCGCTTTTGTATCTGGTGTATTGCAAATATCAATCGTTTTTCAGAAAGAAAAAAACGCTGTACGGACTTGCAATTCTTGCAGTTATTGCTTCGCCTTTTATTTATCGCATCATTCGGGAACATGCCTTTCCGATGATGTTGCCGATGCAAAGTAACGACGGATCGATGACGATGTTTTCCCTTGCACATTATGTGGAATTTTTTAATTCGCAGATGCTTGGCGGCGGTATTGGTTTTTTGATTTGGATAGCGACGTTGATATACAGCATCCGGCATAAAATAAAATACGATGCGCGGCTCATTTTTTTTCTGACCGCATCTCTCTCTTTTACCGGAATGATGTTTGTATTCATTATGTACAGAGGCTCCGGCGATTGGGATATTGCTTCATTCGCGGCGGTTGTATATAATCTCTCCAATGCTTGTTTTTTGCTATCGGTATATGAACGGAAACTTTACCGGAACATGAAATATGGCCTCGTAATGCTTGCCGGATTTTCGATACTCCACACTTCTGCATGGATTTATACAAACAAAACGGACGCTTTAATCACGTGGGTGGAATCGGCGTTTGCAACCGATCCTGCCGGTTATTACAAATCGTCGTTCAGCAACGAATCCATGCTTGCCGCCGCATTTTCGGCAAATGGTTTACAGGAACATGCGCTCAAATGGGGAAAAAAAGCATATCAGAAACATCAAAGCGATCCGCGAGTGGGATTCAATTACGCCAACGAGTTGATAAAACTGAATCGAAATGCGGAGGCCTGCGCCATTCTGGAACAGTCCGTAAAAAAGTTTCCGCTTTATCCCTTGCCATATATCAGCCTGATTGGACTCTATTTTAACAGCAATGATTATGGCGCGCTTTATCGTGTTCTCCTTGCGATGGAACAGGCTTACCGGCAATCGCCACAGTCGTTCACAAGCAGGCTTTCGCAGGAGCAGATTAATCAGTATTTCAGTATGCTCGAGGATTTGAAAAAACAGAATCCGAATTGATCATGTTAAATTGTTGCAAAGGATAAGAGCATGAAAAAATACGATTATATAATTGTCGGTTCGGGTTTGTTTGGAGCGGTTTTTGCTCATCAGGCAGGGCTTGAAAACAGGAAATGTCTGATAGTAGAACGGCGTCCGCATATCGGTGGAAACGTTTATACGGAAACACGGCAGGGAATACATATCCATCAATACGGAGCACATATTTTCCACACAAATGAAAAGAAAATTTGGGATTATGTAAACAGTTTGGTCGAGTTCAATCATTTTGTCAATTCTCCGATGGCAAATTATAAGGGAGAACTATACAATTTGCCTTTCAACATGAATACATTCCATCAATTATGGGGAGTAAAAACACCTGATGAAGCCAAAAAGATACTTGCTAAACAAATCGGCGAATATGCCGCAATAGAGCCTGCCAATCTGGAAGAACAGGCACTGAAATTAGCCGGAAAAGACATCTATGAGAAGCTGATTAAAGGGTACACCGAAAAACAGTGGGGGCGAAAAGCTACCGAACTATCGCCATTTATCATCAAACGCATCCCGCTGCGCTTTACATTTAATAATAACTACTTTAACGATCGCTATCAAGGTATTCCAGCAGGAGGATATACCGGTTTGATAGAAAAAATGATTGAGCGGGCAGATGTTGAATTGAACGTCGATTTTCTTGACAACAGAACAAAATACGAATCCATAGCCGAAACGACAGTATATACGGGCATGATCGACGAATATTTTGATTATTGCTACGGGACATTGGAATACCGAAGTTTGCGGTTTGAAACGGTTTGTTTGAATACGGATAATTTTCAGGGAAATGCCGTCATAAACTACACTGATTATGAAACTCCATACACTCGCATCATCGAACACAAACATTTTGAAACAGGAAATACCGCTACGCAAACCATTGTTACAAAGGAATATCCCGAAAAATGGGACAGCAATAAAGAAGCCTGCTATCCTGTAAACAATGAGCAAAACAACAAACTTTTCACGCAATACAGGCAAAAAGCCGTGCAGTTGAAAAACGTTATTTTCGGCGGACGACTGGCCGATTATGCTTATTATGATATGGATAAAACCGTCATGAAGGCATTAGAAACTTACAAAACAATGAACAATAAATAATACGGTAACGATGAATAATACAGCACGTCAAAGTAAAATAAGAAAAAAGGCGATAAGATGGTTTAACAGATTCTTTTCAAGAATTTCAATAGCCTTATGCAGCAATATGACAAACTTCATAGGACGTAAACGAGCGGATTATGTCTTTGATTTCGATATTATACGCTCTTCGTCGCTTGAACTTGTGGCGCATGAGATTTATGAAAATAATACAGCCGGCGATGTGGCAGAATTAGGGGTTTATCGCGGTGATTTTGCAGAAAAAATAAATAAAGCTTTTCCGGACAGGAAATTATATTTATTCGACACATTTGAAGATTTTGATGAAAAAGATATAGAGAAAGAAGATCAAGAAGGATATAGCAAAGAACGCCACGACTTTTCAAAAACAAATGAAAAAATCGTGTTAAAAAGAATGAAATTTCCAGAAAATTGCATAATAAAAAAAGGCTATTTTCCGGAAACCGCAAAAGATATTGACAATAACTTCGTATTCGTCAGTATTGACGCCGATTTATATGAACCAATTTATCAAGGATTACAGTTTTTTTATCCTCGACTTGTAAAAGGAGGATATATTTTTGTGCATGACTATAATGAAAGCAGGTATCCAGGAGCAAAAGCGGCGGTAAAAAAATTCTGTAAAGAAACGGATATATCTTTTTTTCCCTTATCGGATATAG
>JAITGD010000197.1 GCA_031280885.1 Prevotellaceae bacterium
TACACGCTGCGATCTTTGAAATATTTTTGAGGCGAGCGCTGCATTTCTACGATAAGTTTTTCTTTGCGATCGGTTTCGCAGCTAATATCGAATACTGATTTACGGTCAAATTCACTCAGTCCGAGATGCTCGGTTGGCTTGTATTGCAAATCGGTGATTCTCCCTCTGTCGCGAATCAGTTCTCGCAGAAGATCAAGCAATAAGCCTTTGTTTTTTTCTGTTCCAAATAGATTCTTGAAACCGAAATCCGTATAAGGATTAATGTACCTTGTTCCCATTGTATTCGTGTTTTTAATGTCGTTTTAAAGCCGTAAAATTAACTGTTTTTTTGAAAGAGCAAAATGCGCAAAAGTCTAATAGTCCAAAAGTCCAAAAGTCCAAAAGTCCAAAAGACTACTTCACATTGTCCAAGACTATTGGGATATTGTTTCTCAGTTGTAAAATTCCTGTGGTCAGCACAGTATCTCCCAAATTAAGGCCTGAAAGCACTTGTACCGACGATTCGGTTCGCATACCCGGCACTATGCTGATTTGCCGAGCCTGACCGTTACGAGCAACGAAAACGGTTTGTCGTCCCATTTCCGGCACGACGGCTTCGGCCGGCACCGACATTCCGTTTTGCGCCACCGACAATTCAAGCAACACACTTGCGAAACGTCCC
The DNA here is from genome assembly GCA_031280885.1 of Prevotellaceae bacterium. Classification (GTDB taxonomy): domain Bacteria; phylum Bacteroidota; class Bacteroidia; order Bacteroidales; family UBA932; genus JAIRLF01. The sequence goes on from JAITGD010000197.1 coordinate 662, forward strand.
GGAGGTATCCGCTCGCCTTTATTTGGATAAAACGCTCGCAGTAAGAGTGTGCGAGTGGCGAGGTCTATTTTTGAGTCTTTTGCATAAACATTAGCTTTAAAAACAGCGGTATCGCCTGTCATAGTGAATGTTATCGGTGTTCCGTTTCGCACTATTTCGTCGTAGCGTTCAGGGATTGAAAATTCCAGCTTTAATGGAGCTACTTTGCTGATTTTAGTTATTTTGGACGTCGGAGTAACATAAGCTCCTTCGCTCACTTCGCGTAGCCCTATCACGCCGTCGAAAGGCGCACGCAATTCCGTTTCGTTGATTTGCGCTTTAATCAATGCTATATCAGCCTTATTGGTTTCGACTAAGGTTACGACCTGGTCGTAGGTTTCGCGGCTGATAGCGTCCTTGGCAAGCAAGGCTCTTTGTCTAAATTCTTTTGATTCTGACAGTTTCAATTCAGCTTCAAGTTTTTGCAATTGAGCTTGAAGTCTGGCGTCGTTGATTTTTGCAAGCAGTGTGCCTTTTTTTACTGAGGTGCCTTCGACAAAGAATATTCCTGTTATTTTTCCTGAGGTTTCAAAGGATAAATCGACCTCTTCCGATGGAAGTAAAGTGCTGTTAGTGTGGAATTTATCTACAATTGGCGTATGTTTTATCACCACCGCATTTGCGTGCAATGCTCTTTGTCCCTGTTGGCCAGAGGGTCGCACCGGCAAACCTGCTTCGTTTTTATTCGTTCCGTTTATCTTTGGATAAACTACAAATCCAATTATAATCAACAGAATTATAATGATAGATATTGTTCGTGCTTTTTTCATGTATTTTTACCTTAATTACATTACATTTTCGCTTGCTAAAGTGTTTTTAGCGCGCAAATATACATGATTTTTTTTAATTATCCGGAAAGGTGTGGAAAGGCATGAAAGACAAAAAGCCCGCATTTTTTGCGAGCTTTTCGTTTTCTAAACTTTTTTTATGTCATTAGAGTTTATTCAAAGAAACGCGGAGTTTTTATTCCATAACGTGCTTCACCTTTTCCAAGTCGCAATCCCAGCATTATTTCATGCGAACCTCCGGAATATTTTTTGAGTGGTCCGGGGTTATAGTCATAAGAATAACCTAATTTGAGGAAATCGGTAACAAAAAGCCCCACTATTCCGGCACAGGTTTCCAGCACAAAGCGGTCGCTTACACGTACTGAAGCTCCAAACCAGAAGCGGCTTCTGTAATAAGCTATCGTATTTAAATCCAACTGCATAATTGGCCACACATTCAAGTGAGCTACAGCTGCTGGTGAAAGTTTCCAATTTGGATGTAAATTAAATGTGCCTTTGGTATAGAAATAGATATGCCGTCCCGACTGCAAATTATTGATATTGACCGGCGAAAGGTTCAAGTGTGTAACCGATGCTCCTACTTGCAGAAATTCCGTATTGTACTCTATACCAAAATCGAAATCAGGGTTTACCTTCTTGTAGCGATCCATGTATGAGTTAATAGTCGGATCTGTTTCAGCGCTTCCTGTTTCGGTCAATAATTTATTGACGTCAAGGTTTTTGTATATAATACCTGCACCCAATCCCAAAGACAAATAGCTTCTATTCTCAAAATGAATGTGATATGCGTAATCCAATTTCGCATTGATAGTGCTTGTAAAGGCTATTCTGTCGTTTGAAACGATCAGTCCTGCTCCCGAATTTATTTCATCGAAATAGTTATGAACGTTTAAGAGCTGAGTTTGTGGGGCATCTTTCCATCCGATCCATTGTTGTCGCCCTAATAAAAAGGCATTCAGATAGTTTGATGCACCTGTGGCAGCAGGGTTGTAGTTCATGCGGCTCAGGAATTGCTGGGATAACTGAATATCGTTTTGTCCGAACATCAAAAGTGGGACAAATAGCAGTGTTAATATTAAAATCTTTTTCATATCGTACTGTGTTATTGCGTTTTACTTTGGTTTACCGAAATAGTTCGTACCTAAAGCTGCGTTCATGCGAGCCGCCATAGCTTTTGCTTCGTCCAAGGTATTGTATCCTCCTGCAAAATATCTATATAGACCGTCGGCGCCTTGTTCTGCGTAAACTTGCAGGTTGAATTGCTGCATGATTTTTCTAAATTCCGGCTTATTGAGATCCAGAGTTCGCAAGGCTATGATCTGCACTCTGAAAGGCATGTTTTGATAATTGCCGCCGCCACCGCCGCCGTAAGATGGCGTGGGTGCATATCCGGCAGAAGTTGTTGGCTGGTCTGCTCCTACAACAGGAATGTTAGATACGGGATACCCTCCTCCTTGCTGTGGAACTCCACCTGTTTGAAGCGATTGCGATACTGCCATGCCGGTGTCGTACAAGGCTTCGCCGGTTTCGCCTATTACTTTAAATTCCGTGCGGCGATTTTGCGCATGTTCGGCGTCGGTTTTAGCTTTCTTAATCAGAAGTTCGCGTTTACCGTATCCTTTGGCAGTCAGTCGTATTGGAGATATGCCTCTCGATATGAGGTAATCGACAACCGATTTGGCGCGGTTTTGCGACAATTTGTCGTTAGTTGCGTTAGAGCCTACCGCGTCGGTGTGCGAGCGAATTTCGATTTTCAAGTTCGGATTCTTTTGCAAAAGAGTTACCAGCTTGTCTAATTCTACCATCGATTCCGGTTTCAAGGTGAACTTATTGAAATCGTAGAGAATGTTGTTAAGCTGTATTACGTCCTGTATTCTTTCCAGCGGAATGTTCATATCGAATCCCGTAGCTTTGCAGAAGTCTATGCTTCGGACGATTTTTCCTACGTTTATCGTCTTAATTTCACTGAAATATCCTTTCAGGACGGCTCTTACTATATATTGTGTATTTTCTTTTATTTCACCAAAGCGGTATTCTCCATTGGCTTCGGAACGGATAACTTTGATTTGCCTACCGTTAGCGAATAATACTACATTTGCTCCGGCAAGCGGGCCGAGGTCTCTTATGCTACCGTCGCGATTTTTCTCGAAGGCGGTGATTACACCTGAGACGTATGCTTCGCTGCTAATCAAGGAAATATCCCATTTGTCCACGCTTCCGAAACGTTCGGATGGCGATTTGTATGTAACCGAGGCCGGATTATAGCCTAAAACGGTGGTACTTAATTGATACAAGCTGTCGGGTGCGACAAACATCATGTAACATCCTTTATCGTCGGATTTCAGTTTATCGACTATTTTTCCGTCTCTAAGAACATCGACGTCTGCTCCGGGCATACGGGTATTGTTCACCGAGTCGTAAACGCATCCCGAGATTCTCAGCGAAGAGGGGAATCCTTCAAATCGGAAAACGTCGTCGTTGCTTCTTTCTCCTCGACGGCTGCTAATCAGCATACCTTCGCTCATATCGTTACGTTCTATCAAGTTGAAATCGTCAGCGGGTGTGTTGAAGGGCATTCCCAGGTTAAAGGCTTGTCCGTGAACATTTCCTTCCAATTTCGAGGCGTATATGTCCAAGCCTCCGTAGCCGGAAGAATGACCATCCGACGAGAAAAAGAGATAACCATTAGACACAAAGGGAAATACTTCATCGCCGGCGGTATTGACTTCGCGACCAAGGTTGATTGGTTTACTCCACGAACCATCGGGAAGCCGGTCGGTGTACCACAAATCGGCGTTTCCGTAACCACCTTCCATTCTGGAAGTAAAGTAAATACGATTGCCTTCGGGCATTACGAAGGGGTGGCCGATGGTTGCTTGACGGTTTTCTATCAACAGCCTGTCTTTTTCTTTCCAGGCATTTCCGGTAAATTCTGCGAAATATATATAGCATTGATTATCTTTGCTATCGCAGCGCGTATAATATCCTAAGCGATTTACGGGATCGTAAGCGAAGGTTCCTGCGTTGATTTTTTCGGTCTTATTCAGGCCGATAGCTTCTTCGCCTTTGCCGTATTTGCCATCCATTCCGGGAACCGACATGTAAACTTTTGAGTATCCCAGCCCTGTTCTCAACGAAATTTTGCTACTTGCATTTTTATCGTTGCTTTCGTCTATGGGATTGCCTGTCGAAGCATATATCAGTGCGTCATTGAAATAGGCTATTCCATATTCGCTTCCACGGGTGTTTATTGTTTCCACCGGTTGAATCGTAAAGCGCGGGTTTTCAAACTGGTTGCTTTTGGCATATATGCAGGAAGCTATTTTAGCTTCAACGAGTTTGTCGCCCGGGCTTGAGCGTTTATACGATTCGAATGCTTTCTGAGCTTCGTCGTATTTGCCTTGTTTCATCAGCACTTCACCATATCCGAAGTACACTTCGGGGCTCATATATCCCGATCTCAGAGCGTCAGAATAGGCTTTATCGGCCTTTTCGGGCTTGTTCATGAGCCTATAACTCTCTGCTAAACGGAAAAAAATCAAGCTTTTAGTAGCGGGGTCCGTTATCTTATCTTGCAGCAGAGTGTATTCCTCTACCGCCTTATAATATTCCCCACTTGCAAACGCTTTGTCGCCTCTCTTGGTGTTTTGTCCGAACGTATAACTTACGTGTAAAAGACATAAAATGAGTAGTGCAAAACTTCTTTTCATACAGAATCCTTTCGTTTTTATTTGTTTAAGTATGTAATTTCTAAATTAACAATACCTCAGCGTTTAATCCGCGAACTTTGCGGCAAATGTAAACATTTTAAAGTTGTGTATATGCTTTGGTGTAAAATTTAACTTATTTTAATACTTTTTAAATGTTCTACTTTATTTAATTCAACTATATCTTCGTTAAAACAAAAAACTCAGATGTAAGCCTATCCCTATGGGTAAAGCTCTGATATTGTTAGCGCTCATCGCATCAACGAAAAAATATTTGAATGATACGCCTCCCTGCACATAAGTATTATCGCCGGTCGAATACATGCAACCAAGTCCAAGTTGAGTTCCGCAGGTCATCACATTGGAATCCTTTGATATACCGTGATTGGTGCCATCTGGAAGCGAAATATTTCCGCCGATTCTTACCCCTGGAAGCAAGCCTGCTTGGAAATAATATGCCATCATGCCATAATCGGGGGTTCTGAATTTCAATCCGACGGGAAACGTTAAATACTGTAAACGATTTTTGGCTGTAAAACCGGGTAATAATTCTCCTCCCGACTTAAATTGCAAGTTTTCGCTTGTTATATTTTTGATTTTGCCGCCGAAGTTCATGAACGATATTCCGACATAATAGGCATAGCGTTCTTTGAAATAATTTTCGGCTTGAACCGTAAAATCAAATCCAAAAAGCACGCCTTCGCTTTTGACGTCTTCGGACGCCGACAGCCAAGTTAGTTCAGGATCAGCGCTTACGCTGAATTTCCATCCTTTTTCTTGGGCGAGCGTGCTTGCCGCATACAGCAGCAAAAATGGTAAAATCATCGCCCGCTTCATGATATGCAAAATTTAAATGCCTTATAATACAGACACATACATATACAATCAAAATTTATACTCGGCTGCAAAGGTAGTAATAATTTTCTAAGCACGCATCTGTTTTTAAATTTTGGACTATTTTTGCAGTAATTATTTATGGTAAGTTCATGAAAGCTTTTTCATCATTCTTGATATTGACGATAACAATATTCGCCATCTCGTGCAAAAGTAAAATGCCTGATATTAGCAAGATACATGTAAATATCGAAATCCAAAGACTTGATAAGGATCTCTTTGCTGTGCCTGCTCACGACCCTTCGTGGCTGCGAGACAGATACGGCGAGTTTTTCGACATTTACACCGAAGGCGTACTGGGTGTAGGAAATTCAGAGAATCCCGATTTTATTGCCAACTTGAACTCGTTCAAAAATAACGAGGCTGTCAAAATTGCCGAAAACAATGTGTCTAAGGCTTTTACTGATTTGGATGATTTAAATAGACGTTTGACCTCCGCCTTTAAATATTATAAGTATCATTTCCCCGAAAAGAATATTCCTGCCTTGTATTCCTGCATTTCGGGATTCAATCAATCGGTGATTCTGACTGACAGTGCAATAGGTATAAGTCTCGAAAAATATCTTGGTTCGGATTGCTCGCTTTATCCCATGCTTGGGATTGCTAAATATCTGTCGTACAATATGAAACGAGATAAAATTACTTCCGATTGCCTTATTGCTTGGGCAATTGGGGATTGGCCATACAGCAACAAGGATAACAATCTTGCATCCAGAATAATATACGAAGGTAAATTGTTGTATCTTGCCAAGCAAATACTGTGTGATGAGCCTGATAGTTTGATCTTTGGCTTCACAGATAATCAGATGAAATGGTGCAAAAACAACGAAACCGAAATGTGGCGGCATTTAGTGCAGGAACAACTTTTGTTTTCGCGCGAACCGCTCATTATAAGAAAATTAGCCGAAGATGCTCCTTATACTTCCATTTTCACTCAGGAATCGCCAGGCAAGGCTTGTAATTGGATCGGTTACAGAATTGTATGTAGCTATATGGACAAATCTAAGGATAAGAGCCTGAAGGATTTGATGGAAAATGATAATTATATGGAAATATTATCCAAATACAAACCGAGCTAAGAAATAGATGTTTCAAAGCCTTGTTACATACATCATTATAGCTCTTGCTGCGGTATATGCAATTTGTCGAATAGCGGCCGATTTCAAACAAAACAAGGATGGTTTGCCTTGCGACTATTGCGAGGCTTGCCGGCTGAAAAAAGAATTATTGACAAAAAGCCGAAAATCAAAATATTCAAAAGGAATTGACAAGAAATCAAAACTATAGCATCTGTAATAGGGCTTGTCGGCGAATGATAATTACTTCGTCGCGGCAATTAAATCGGATATAGCCTTCGTCTATTAATTTGCGGATTTCTTTGGCCAGCGCCGGACGAGTTACTCCCAAATATTCAGCAAGTTGCTCCTGATTATGTTCGAGTTTAACTGTATTGGACGCCTCAGTCAAACGGTCGAAAAGATAGCTGATAAATCGGGTTCTAATGCTTCTGTAAGTCAATACACGTAGCCGAGCCATAGTACATTTGTTGCAATTTGCGCTTACACACAGGAAATTACGTAATAAAAGCGGAGTGTTGCTCATCAATGCAAAAAACGATTCGGAGGTAACACGCATTAAGATAAGGTCTTCGACCACAGTGAAAGTCGCCGGAAAAACATTTTTCTCGGAAAAGACGTGCGGTGTGCCGAAGGTTCGCGGCGCTCGAATGGTTTCTACTCTGATTTCGTTGCCCGACAAGTCGAGGACATCGACATTCAGTTTCCCTTGCAGCAAAATGTGAACGTATCTGCACGTTTCTCCTTGTCGGATAATGATTTCGCCTTTTGGATACTCATACAATCCGTATTGCAGTTTTGCCAGGGCTTCGTTCCGCATATCGCTGGTATAGTTGCGAAAAAGCGGTATCGAAAACATTTTTTCTATCAATTCGTCATTCAGGTTCATCTTACATGAATTTGAATGCAAAGATAATACAGACTATTTTGTTTACGTATCAAAAAAAAATCTACCTTTGCGGCAAAATAAACTATGTTTTACTGTTTAAAACAGTGTATTTATCTGAAGTATTATGAGGCGATTTTGTCGATTTGCACTTACGGTTATCATGATTCTGATCTCCGTAAAGTTTTACGGACAGGGTTTGCAGGTAACAATAGATGTTACGCATGGCACTTGCGCTGCCAACGGCGAATTGTTGGTTAAGGTTTCGGGAGGCGACGAGGCTTCATTACGATATTCATTGGTGTCGCCTTCGCCGATAACTACCTTACCCCGTACCGAAAATAAATTTTCGGGACTGCC
>JAITGD010000198.1 GCA_031280885.1 Prevotellaceae bacterium
TAGAGAGTGATATAAAGCATATTATTTTGATAATCAGGTTCTATATCGACCGTCTGTCTCATGATTGCTTTGACTAACATTCTGATTTCATCGTCAGCGCGTTTGTAATGAGGCGTCAAGAGGCGAGCGAAGGCGGTCTCTGCCCGATAACAAAGCATAATGATAATATTATGAGTCCAACCGTCCAAATAATATCTTAATTTTGCACGTTTTATAATTAAAAGAACTGACAGATGTTGAATATTATTGTAGCTGTCGCCGAAAACATGGTCATTGGAAAGGGTAATCGATTGATCTGGCACATATCCGAAGATCTGAAGCACTTCAGAAAACTAACTCTGGGGCATCCGGTAATCATGGGACGAAAAACCTTCGAATCGATAGGAAAACCTTTGCCGGGCAGATTAAACATAATTCTATCGCGCGACCCTCGATTTCAGGTATCGGGCTGTGTTTGTTGCACTTCGCTGGATGATGCGGTAGTGGCGGCACAGGCTGTCGACGAAAACTATTTTGTGATCGGCGGAGGCGATTTGTATCGACAAGCCTTGCCTCAGGCCGACACAATTTATCTCACCAAAATCCACCAAAAATACGAAGGCGACACTTTTTTTCCGGAAATATCGAGCCACTGGCGAGAGGTTGAATCAGTTCATTTTGAGAAAGGTGAGAGTTTCGATACTCCATTCAGTTTCATCAAGCTCATAAAAACTTGACAGGATCTGATGTTTGATACTCGAATATTATCCTTACCTTTGTAAAAAGTAATGCCAAAGTAAGTATTTGTTGCGATGATTTATTCATTAGAAATAACCACCGAGCGAAACGACGGCTTTTTGCGAGTGTACCACATGTATGCAAATGACACGCTGTATGATTTGAGAAGGCTCATCGAAAACGATCTGGAATTTGACGATTCACAACCAGGAGTTTTCATCACCGAGGACAAGAAGGGCAAAACCAAACGATATGCCCTGTTTGACCTTGGAGACGGAGCTATGGATGCTGTTCCTCTTGAATCGGTATGCGGTGAAGGGCTGATTTTGTACACCTTCGACCTGTTCAACGGTCGTTCGTTGAAAATACACTTCACCGGAGAGGTGGAACGCGAAGCTCGCAAAAGTTATCCAATGGTGGCCGAAAGCTCAGGAGAAGCGCCGGGACAGTTCGAAGAAAAACCCCTGCCCGCAAAATTGCCAATGATCCCGCCCGAAAAAGACGAAGGGAAAAACGACGAAGATTACGAACACGACGAAGACGAAGACGACGAAATGGAAGAGTACGACGAAGACGATTTGAACGTGTTTGATACTCGAGACGAAGTCTAAACAACTGCTTTACCGCATTTTTCTGCGACAATGATAAAGCGATTCAATCCGTGCGAAATTATCGTCATGATATATGCAATCCTCACGGGGTTGTATATCTTGTGTTTTTGTGGCAAAATCGAAAACTTTGTCTGGTTATTAACAAACAGACTAATAATCATCGGTTTTGTTACATTGTTTGCCTTTTGGCATAACAAAACAAACAATTCATTCGTATTCTTTCTGCGCTTCATTTTTCCGCCAACACTGACCTCGTATTGGTACCCCGAAACGTATTATCTGAACGACGATGTGTTGGTGAAAAATTTAGACAAGTTTTTTGCCGATTTGGATTTACAACTCTTTGGATTTGAACCATCATTGGAATTCTCGGCGCATTATTCGCAAGCATGGGTGTCGGAATCGATGTATTTCGGGTATTTTTCTTATTTCCTGATATTTGCTTACGTCGGAATCGGTTTTTTTCTCTATAAAAAGAATGAGGCCTTGCCGGTGATGTTTTCCATAATCACCTCATTTTTCATTTTCTATTTGATATTCATCTTTGTACCGGCAGCCGGGCCGCAGTTTTACTATCCTGCTTCCGACGTACAAGTTCCTGATGGATACCTGTTTTGTAATCTAATGAGAAGCATACAAGAATCGGGAGAAAAACCCACAGGCGCCTTTCCGAGTTCGCATGTAGGTATGACATTGATATTCCTTTACATACTCTTCAAACATGCACGCAAAATCTTTTGGATAACCTTACCCGTAGCCTGTCTTCTGATAATGTCCACCGTTTACATCAAAGCACATTATTTGGTCGATGTACTTGCAGCCTTCCTATGCACGCCTTTTATCTACATGGCAAGCAATAAACTTTATTCCAAACTTTTATAATTCATAATTATTCATGCACACTATCATCAAAAACGTCAGTATTATCAATGAAGGACAGCGATTCGACGGAGGTGTTTTGATCGAAAACCAGCTGATAAAGAGAGTTATGAGTCGAGAGGAACTCGACAAAAATCCTTTTCCTGAAACAGAGATAACAATAATCGACGGTAAGGGTATGTTGCTTATACCTGGGATAATAGACGATCAGGTTCATTTCCGCGAACCCGGATTGACGCACAAAGCCGACATCAAGCATGAAAGTCGGGCTGCCGCCGCCGGAGGAGTAACTTCCTTTATGGAAATGCCTAATACTAAGCCGCCTGCTGTTTCGATAGACGCGCTCGAAGAGAAATACGCAATCGCCGAAGAGCAGTCTATTGCGAACTATTCCTTCTATTTCGGTGCATCGAACGATAATATATCCGAATTGCGAAAGCTCGATCCGCAGAAAGTATGTGGAGTAAAAGTCTTTATGGGTTCATCCACAGGAAATATGCTGGTTGATGACGATAAAGCGCTGTCGGCCATATTCGCCGAATCGCCGTGCATAGTTGCTACGCATTGCGAGGACGAAACGACGGTACGAGCAAATCTTGTCAGGTATCAACAAATTCATGGAAAGGATATTCCGGTGCGTCATCATCCGGATATTCGCAGCGCCGAAGCTTGTTATCGTTCGTCGGCACGAGCGGTGGAACTTGCTGTGCGTTACGGAACAAAATTGCATGTGCTGCACATATCTACCGAGCGCGAACTTTCGCTGTTTGAAACATGTAGTATCGACAATATTCCGCGAATAACCAGCGAAGTATGCGTTCATCATCTGTGGTTCTGCGACGAAGATTATGAGGAGCTTGGAGCTAAAATCAAATGTAATCCTGCGATAAAATCAGTTGCCGACCGAGCTGCTCTGCGCAAGGCAGTAGTATCGGGCAAACTCGCGGTGGTGGCAACCGACCATGCGCCGCATACTATCCATGAAAAGAGTAGATTATATCTCGAATCGCCCTCCGGATTGCCCTTAGTTCAGCACTCGTTGCCGGCCATGTTAGAAATGTGCAAGCAGGGATTATTTTCGCTCGAAACCATTGTGGAACGTATGTGTCATACGCCGGCCTGTCTGTTTGGAGTCGAAGGTCGCGGCTTTATACGCGAGGGATATTATGCTGATCTGGTGTTGATAAACCTGTCGCATGAATGGCGTCCCGACCACAATAATATATTGTACAAATGCGGCTGGTCGCCTTTTGAAGGATGTCGGTTCACAAGTCGAATCGAAAGCACTTGGGTAAATGGAAAACTTGTTTATGATGCGGGTAAAATCATCGAAGCCGGAGCAGGAATGAGGTTGAAATTCAAGACATCAGAAGGAATGAACAAGTGAAAATAAGCAGCAAGAAGTCGAAGTAAATCCGAAGCGAATCGCAGTTCTATTCGGCAAATCTTTCGAGTTGCTGTGTTTAGCAGGCCGTCCTGCTTCATCTTAATGGCGTCCAACTGCATTTTGCCGAGCATTATAAACGCTTAATACATAGCATTATTTTGTAATATTTATGTTGAGCATAAAATTTATTCTGCGTTTTCAATAAATTTCAATTAAATTTGCCGGATATTTTATGATGAAACACAAGGTGAAATTCAACGATGACAGCAATATTGCTCGCGTATGCCGTTCGGGTGAG
>JAITGD010000020.1 GCA_031280885.1 Prevotellaceae bacterium
CGTCGCTGGTGGACGGGACTCCCACCATCAGTCCTGCAAAAAATGCAGCCGCCGTACCCCGTAGTATTTCCGCTCTTAACGACGCCGCAAAAGTACAACAAAATTCCAATACTGCAAAATCAGACGAGCAAAACGCTGACAACGTGCGCTATCGCTCGGCTAAAAATCAGGAAAACACTACGGTAGAAGGCTACTTTACGGCACATCCCGACCGCATTGCGCATACTCTCTCGGCTTTTCAGCGTGATGAATTTAAGGCGTACCGTAACAAGGAAATAAGGCCTAACGAATTGCAAGCCCTGTTGAACCTGACAGGCATTAAAGCAATAGAAAAAGACCTGATAAAAGCCGTTATAGAAACAAACTATAAGGGCAAAAAAACCATACCTTTCAACGAACTTGAAACAACGGTAAGGGCTAATATCATCCCGCTTGACAGGATAGAAAGCAAGGCTCATTCCGACTTCGGAATGGCTAATCTGGGAGACACGAATGAATACGGCGACGACTATACCCTGATACTTAACATGCCGAAAGTGGAACACGGGGTGAGGGGACATTTTTATTCAGAGTTTAGGGCAGAGAACTTGCGTCAAGCAGAATACGAAGCCAAACAGCTTGACGAAAATACGTGGGTAGCGGTAGAAAAAGACTACATGCGCAACGGAGCAAATCAGGAAAACATAATGCAATTCGTCGGCACTGCCGGCTCACGTGAGAGCGTAGAGCAATGGATTGAAGATTATACCAATAACCCCAAAAAAGGTGCGGTCAATATAGGAATGTACGGACACATCCGCGTTTGGGATGCTGACGGAACAGTGTATATCCCTGAAATGCAAAGTGATGTATTTCAAAAACACTCTGCTCGGAAACTGATTGTAGAGAGCAAGCCGGAATATAAAGAGGGACTGGATAAGATTAACTCAAAAAAAAACAATATTGACATTACAGCAACAGTAGATATATTGAAGGATAATCCGAATTATAAAATAGAATTAGACGACAAAGAAATTGTTCACTTAATAGATATGCGCACAGGGGAATCGTTAATCCATTTAAGAAAGATCCTCTCACCAAACACTAACTTATCAGCAGAAGAATACACAATTGGCCACAAAATAGTAGAGTCCACACACGAAGGAGGAAGCGAAATTGCGGATATTCGGCAACAAACTGGAACGAGAATAGATAAACTTGAAAAGCAATTAGAAAAAGAGAAGGCGCAGTTAGAACAAAAAGTGTACAACGGGCTATCGAAAGAAGAAAAGCAACTTATAGCCAGCCAGAAAGTCTTTGAGCGAAGGCTGGTACACGAAGCCGTTGCAGAGGCAAGGTCGAAAGGCGCAGACGCAGTACGCTTTCCCGCACCGCACACGCTGGCGGTTATTGAGAATTATATTAGTAACGATGGGAGGATGCCATACTCTATCGAAAGTGCAGAAAATAACGAATGGCTAACCGCTGGAGACAAAATAAATGTAGATGGGACTACGTATATTGTGGCTGAATATAGAGATAATTCTTCGTTTGTAGCGGTTGCAGAGTATTATTTCACAGAAATAGACATTATAGATGTAGAATCAGCAGCGGAGGACGAAGCAACAAGACAGGTTGATTTCGAAATTGATGAAGTATTTGGCGACAAAGAAGAACTATCTGTAAATGATTTAGATTATTATTCGGGAGATGTAGAGAAATATATTACCGAATATAAGGAAAATTTAGAAGAGAACGATTCTGCTGACACAAGCGAATTGGAAGCCGAATTGGAAGAAGCACAAGAGACAGACACCGGATGGGAGGATATTCTTAACGAGTTGTACGCAAAATATCCTAATTTCCCACGAGAGGGAGATTCCTATGATGTAGCTGTGCGCGTTTTTTATTCGAGAATATACGGCGGATTTGATTATGAAAACAAACCAATAAAGTATAAAGACATTAATCTTACACGAGACGAAAACAAACGGCTTTCGGAAGCGGCAAAGGCAGTAGTAGAAAAAAAGAGAAAAATAGCGAATATTGAAGGGCTAATTTTTGAAGAAAAACACAGAGGGCAAACTGTTAGCCGTTCTGATTTGTACGATTATTTGTTTGAGGAAATAAAAGAATTAAAAATAGACGAATACGAAAGGGAGAATAGAGATGCGCTTGAAGAGTTCCAAAATACGGTAGAAATAAACGGGAATTCCTATGGCTATCCTAACCACGCCAAAGAAACTTTTTGGCAGCCGTCAGAATACGACATGAGTGTTGAGAAGGATAAATTTGACACGTCTGCCTTAAAGCCTGACCAGCAGCGGGTGATGGAGAAATACGAAGGCTTAGACAAGCAGTTAAGCGACGAGTTTGGCAAAGAAAATGTACAAATAGTTGAAGACAATAACGGATTCGACTGGGTAGAACTCGACCTTACCTCCGACGAGGTTCAGCAGCATCCGATAGTAGCGTTCCGCTCCGCCAACCAGCGCAACTACGATTTTGATGTATCGGGCATCACAGCGGAGAACGCGGCGGAGATGCAGCGTATAAAAGACGAGGCACAGCAGAACGGCACGTACATGAAAGCGCCCAATGGCAAGCCTACTAATCTCAACGAGCGTCAGTGGTTGCAGGTAAGAACTCCGAAGTTTAAGAAGTGGTTTGGGGATTGGGAACTGAAACACACCAACGTAAAAACTGTATTTGTAGATAAACAAACTGCGCCACAAACACGAGCAGATGCAATAACCGTGCTTGATGCAATGCGTCAAGACAACAAAAAACGCAATGGCGACGGGAAAGATTATTTCGTAAATAACCATACAGGTGCACATATTTATATAAGCAATACAGATGCCAAACATTCAATGATGTTTCGTAATATAGACCAGATAAGAGCGGTCGGAAAGGTTAACGAAATGATAGAAAATGCGGTAAAGATAGGCGAGGTAAATGTTGCGGAAGACGAAGCGTCTAACACAAAATCTGTCAGCATTTATTATGTTCCCGTAAATGTAGGAGGTGTGCCATATTCAGCAAGAATGGTTGTAAAAGAGTATTTTAGAGGGATTGCACAGTTAGATGAGATTCATTTGTACAATTATCTTCTAAAAGAAAAAACATCTGATAACCAAAGTGCTGCAACTAAAAGTATTCCCACTCATTTATCAGATGTTTCAGGGTACAAAATTAGTGATTTAATTCATAATACACAAATCGAAGATGAAAAATTATTGGACGACCATTCCAAAGTGCTGGATACCAACGGCGAGCCGATGCCGGTTTATCACGGGACAGCAGAGGATATTGATGAGGTAAGTAAAGGATTTAGCAAAGGATTTTGGACTTCATCAAGGAAAAGCGCGGAAGGTTTTGGCGATGTAATGGCTGCATTTATCAATATCAGAAACACAAAGCCATTAGATTTTGAATGGCGGTTCTGGGATGATTATTCGCCTGGCGGATGGACTGATGAAGAACACGAGTATTACGAATACGACCCATACACGGACGGGATTTATAGCGAGGCAACAAAAGCAAGAGAAGATAACGACGAAACAACCGAGCCGTATGACGAGGATTATACAACTGACGATTTAGTTTCGTTGGCTCGTCGGCACAAATACGACGGAGCTATATTTAAAAATGTAGCAATGACCGACGATAATTATATCGCCTTCAACTCCAATCAAATCAAATCCGCGACCTCCAACAACGGGAACTTCGACGGAACAGACAACGATATACGTTTCCGTTTTGCAGGCGAAAAAGGCGCGGCAAATCTCGACAAGGCAGAGGAGGTAACAACACGCCTTGACAATCTGGCTGTGGCTCGGCAAATGGAGCAGACAGAAAAAGACGCAAAGGCAATAAAACTCGCCACCGGCTGGGAGCGCGGTGCAGACGGAAAATGGCGGTATGAGATTGACGACGCTTGGGCAGATGCACTTATCCCGACGAAACGAGGCACTACTGTTGCATATCATAAAGAAGATTTTCGTAAATCTGACATGTACAAAATGTACCCTATACTTAGCGATTTAAAAATAACTCTTAGCGGGTACAGGCATGACGGGCGCGATTTTGATTTTCTAAATGCACACTTGCATTATCCTGATGCTGCAAAAAAACATCCTCAAATCTTTATCGACTATTACGGAGAAGAACATAAACCGACACCTGAATTATTGAAGGCTATTATTGTTCACGAGGTACAGCACATCATACAACAGGAGGAGGGTTTTGCAGTGGGAGGCAATACTGCTAATCCGAATTACTATAATTTAGCAGGCGAGGTGGAAGCCCGCAACGCAGTAAGCCGTATGAACATGTCTGATGAAGAACGACGCGCTTCGCTTGCACAAGAAACAGAAGACGTAGCACGCGACGACCAAATATTTCTTTTTGAAGGTTTAGACGACAATATACGTTTCCGAAGCAAAAAAGATTTGGAAAATTCAGAAAAAAACACTACCTTTGCACAAAATTTTAATGATAATGACAATGAAAAAAGAAAGATTTCACGGCTTCAATCAGGAAGCAATATCGAAATATGGGCTGGAAAAATTATTGGCGGACAGGCGCGAATCGGAAGACTTAATCCGGAAGAGGAACGAGGAAGGATTGCGGGCGGTCGAAGAAATGTTGAAGCAACCCTGGTCGCGGGAGCAAACTATGGCACAAGTGGACGCAGCCAAAGCAGCTCATATGAAGCGGTAAGGGAGGAGGCAAGAAAACAAAAAGATGCTCTCAAACAGTATGCCGAACAGGTAGAAAGTAACAATCCAAATGAAAAAGTCTGGTATTCGCATACGGATATAGAAGAAATAAGGGACCAATCCGACAGGCAACATGGCGGCGCAGAGGCTGAAGTGTATTTTATGCCTGACGGAAGCGTTATTAAAGTGGTGGAACACAACAATACCCCACTTGAATTTTTAGATGACAGGATTACCCTTTATAATCATCTTAACCCCGAAACAGGATACGAACTGCTTGGATTTGCAGACAACCCTTACGATGAAAATCTTGTGTCGTTTATTGTAAAACAGCAACACGTACAAGGAAAAACACTATGGGAATATTTACAGAATATCCCACAGCATGAGCGCGATGCCGCAGAGCAAAAATTAAAAGACTGGCTAAACCAGAAAATGCTTAAAGACTTTGGCGCAGTACCGGCAAAAATATCAAATACATACAAAACCAGAGATTACTATATTCGGGATTTACACTGGGAAAACCTGATGACAACGGAAAATCCGTTTGAAAACCCCAACACGCTCCTTTATATTATTGACACAAATCTATCTCTAAATACTGTGCCGGAAGATGGCGGCACACGTGAGTATGGCGACTATTCGGTAGTAGATAACGAGACCGGCGACGAAATCCGTTTCCGTTCCGGCACACCTCTACAATCTGACGACAGGATAGACGAGCTTGCAAGAGAGACGGGGATGAACGCAGCCGACATCGAGAGAGCAGAGAGAAAAACCACTCCGGCGAAGAAAATTCAGGGCGGAATAACAACCGCGCTGGAACGGATGTACGACAGATATAGACGCTTCTACAACACAGTAAAAGAAATCGAAAAGCGCACAGGAAGGACGCTGTTTGCGGAAGAGAGGATGATGTACGCTTCCGAAGCAAAAAAATTTGGAAAATTCAGAAAAAACGGCATGACGAAAACCTATTTCAAGAAAAAACATTACCTTTGCCGAAGTGTACAGACAGTTTATTAGTAATCTGTGTACAACGCAAAATATTAATTTTGAACGATGGCGATAGTTGGTCCAGTTCGGGGAATCGACCCCAAAATAGGTGAAAATTGTTTCTTGGCTGAAACAGCAGTAGTGATAGGCGACGTTGAAATAGGCGACGATTGCAGTATCTGGTACGGAGCCGTGCTTCGTGGCGACGTCAATTCAATAAAAGTCGGTAACCGCGTGAATATCCAAGATGGAGCCGTGCTGCATACCTTGTATGAACGCTCGGTAGTCGAAATCGGCGATGATGTTTCGATAGGACACAACGCCATTGTACACGGCGCAAAAGTCGGCAGCAACGTACTCATCGGCATGGGGGCGATATTGATGGATAATGCAGTTATTCCGGACAATACGATAATCGCCGCAGGAGCTTTAGTGTTGAGCAATGCGGTTTTGGAACCGGGAACTTACGCCGGCGTTCCGGCAAAAATGGTGAAACCGGCAAGCGAAGAAACCGCCGAAATGGCGAAAAACAACGCCGCAGGATACCTCGAATATAAAAAATGGTTCGAAGAATTATGAAAGAAGAAATAATAATCGCCGGTTTTGGAGGTCAGGGAGTACTCTCGATGGGTAAAATACTTGCATATTCAGGAATTATGCAAGGACGGGAAGTCTCTTGGATGCCGGCTTATGGACCGGAAATGCGCGGCGGTACAGCTAACGTTACTGTGATATTAAGCGATAAACCAATCAGTTCGCCAATAGTAAATAGTTTCGACACGGCTATAATTCTAAATCAGCAATCGATGGATAAATTCGAAAACGCCGTCAAACCCGGCGGATTGTTGCTATACGATCCAAACGGAATCACCTCGCAGCCAACACGTACCGATATTGGTATATACAGAATAGAAGCTGCTGCCGAAGCATCAAAAATGAATAATTCGCGCCTTTTTAACATGATTGTATTGGGCGGATTTCTTAAAATAAAACCCGTAGTTATGGACGAAAACGTGATGGAAGGGCTGAAAAAATCCTTGCCCGAAAGACATCACTCCTTAATACCGCTGAACAAAAAAGCAATAGAACGAGGACGGGAAATCGTGAATAAACAAGCATAAAATTTAATCAAAAAATAACATAAAAAGTTAATAATCTATCACAATGTTGTCATCAAAAAACACCTCTCGCGAATCCGACATGTCGGGAAACTTCAACAAAATAAGTCAAGGCACCGAAATTACAGGTACCGTCAATGCTTCGACCGATTTCAGGATGGACGGCCATCTTGACGGAAATATAAACTGCAAAGGCAAAATAGTTGTCGGCGATAAAGCCGTGATTAAAGGAGATATTAATACAAAAAACATCGACGTGCATGGAAAAGTCATCGGATCCATCACCGTTAGCGAAGTTTTATGCCTCAAATCGACCTCTATAATCGAAGGTAAGTTATTCGCACGCAAATTTGTAGTTGAACTTGGAGCGCAATTCAACGGAACTTGTCAAATGTCGGAAAAAATTCCCGAAGTAGCCTTCGATTCTAACGGCAAAACAAAAAAGAATGAGCCTATTCTTATCAACGCAGACTGAGGTAAGGCTAAGCGTAAACATAAATAAAATAGCCACTTTGCGAAATTCACGAGGTGGAAAAATTCCTGACGTAATTAAAGCTGCATTGGACTGCGAGCGCTTTGGAGCGCATGGAATCACAGTCCACCCGCGACCCGACGAGCGACATATACGCTACGACGATGTGCGGACTTTAAAACCCTTACTGACAGGCGAATTTAATATCGAAGGAAATCCTATCGATTCATTCATGCAACTCGTTCTTGATACCGTTCCACATCAAGTTACCTTAGTGCCGGACACTCCCAATCAACTTACCTCAAACGCAGGATGGGATGTGAAAAAAAATCTGAATTTTTTACGAAAAATAGTTGAAATTTTACACGAAAAAGCCATAAGAGTATCAATATTTACCGGTACTGAGGTCGAAAATATAAAATACGCCGCAGAAACCGGAACCGATAGGGTGGAACTCTATACCGAACCTTATGCCGAACAATATCCTCACGACCGAAAGGCTGCAATAAGCAACTTTGTCATTGCAGCTGAAGCCGCTCATCAGGAAGGACTTGGCATAAATGCAGGACACGATCTAAACCTCGAAAATCTGGCTTATTTTATCAAATCCGTGCCGCATATCCTCGAAGTATCAATCGGTCATGCCCTGATTGCCGACGCATTATACCTCGGACTGGAAAATACTATCCAACTATATCTTAGAAAAATACAATAGCTATACCGTTGTTATACAATAGTTATACTGTTGTTATACGTTGTTATACATTGTTGTTTGACTCGCAGTTATTGGAGCAAAAATATGGCATAACTGAAACAGACAACGTCTATCTATTGTATAACAACGTATAACAAAGTATAACTATTGTCTAACTATTGTATAACAATTGTCTGATATGGGCCGAATGCGTGCGAGATTCTCAAGCGTCCGTCTGAAACGGTAAAGATCACAAGCAGAGGATTATCCCATGATTTATATATTTTCTGAACTCCTGGTGAAAGCTTGGAGAAAAGACGTTGTTTTTCGGATTTGTCGGTAACTTCGCTCATTTTTCCGTTTATTCTGAATTGATAATCGCCCGATCCGCAGGCGAAAGCTACATTGCGGTTCTTTTGCATTTGGCTATATACATGTTTGTTGTTAGCAGTAGCAAAAAAGAATTTCCCATTCTCAAAACCTTGATACTGCCATCCGCGAACATCGGGCTTATCGCCGTCGATAGTGGCAAAATACCCGGAGGTGTGAACCGGCAACAGATCCAAAGCCTGCTTGAGTGTGAGATTCGAAGCGGATTGTCCTTGAATTGCGGAGACACTCGCCGAAAGTGAAATCAATGATAATAAAATACGTTTCATAATAAAATTACTTTAATTAATAATAAATAAATATGCTGCAAAATTATATAATTTTTCCAAAAGTCCAACCGTCCAACCGTCCAACCCATGGCAAATGCATCTAAAATTTAAGAAGAGCAAAACCTCATTTTTACCTAATTCAAATAACAAAACGACCTCAGTAGCCTAAGATAATACACACACATAAACCTCATTACATCATTAAACCAAGCATAGTGAGCAATGAGGTAATGAGGTTTTGGGAGCTTCCATGCGGCTACTACTGAGGTTGTTTTGTTCAGAAAATGAGGTGTAAATGAGGTTTTCCTGCACTATGATATACAAAAATATTAAATACGTTTGCCCTATCCCAAAAGTCCATCCGTCCAACCGTCCAACCGTCCCAAAGTCTAAAAGTCTATGGAATTATTGCACTTTGAAATTCGCTCCAGGGGCCTGTTTCGCCGATTTTATTCTGCCATCGAGAACAGAACCAG
>JAITGD010000042.1 GCA_031280885.1 Prevotellaceae bacterium
GTAATAACTTGCGTCATACGGCTTTGGGGAGCGTATCCCGAAGGAATTTCATTCGCTATACTGATTATGAACGCAGTAGTTCCGTTGATAAATATCTACGTGAAACCGAAACGTTTCGGCGAACCGGCGAAAATATAGAAGCGAGCGATACAAATATTTTGTGTGAATATGAAAATACTTGTAATCGACGACGAGCGCAGCATACGCAACACTCTGAAAGAGATACTCGAATACGAGGAATCGGAGGTTACCTTGTCGGAAAACGGTCGAGACGCTTTGGTGGCGTTCAAAAACGAGACTTTCGACTTGGTGTTTTGCGACATCAAGATGAAGGGTATCGACGGTGTGGAAACGCTGGAAAAGATGCAGGAAATCAATCCCGAAGTTCCCGTAGTGATGATTTCGGGACACGCCAACATCGACACCGCAGTGGAATGTATCAAAAAAGGAGCTTACGATTTCATTGAAAAACCGCTCGACCTGAATCGAATACTGATAACGCTGCGCAATGCAACCGATAAATCGGCTCTGGTCAAGGAAACTAAAAAATTGCAAAAAAAAGTTTCAAAAACTTACGACATCATAGGCGAATCGGAAAGCATCCGAAAAATAAAGGAAATGATTGAACGTGTGGCTCCTACCGAGGCGCGCGTGCTGGTAACAGGTTCCAACGGCACAGGTAAAGAGCTGGTGGCGCGCTGGTTGCACGAAAAAAGCAATCGCTCGTCGGGTCCTTTCATCGAAGTAAATTGCGCCGCTATACCGTCAGAACTTATTGAAAGTGAATTGTTTGGCCACGAAAAAGGTTCGTTCACCTCAGCCGTGAAACAGCACAAA
This sequence comes from Prevotellaceae bacterium, assembly GCA_031280885.1. Classification (GTDB taxonomy): domain Bacteria; phylum Bacteroidota; class Bacteroidia; order Bacteroidales; family UBA932; genus JAIRLF01. The sequence continues at coordinate 838 of JAITGD010000042.1, forward strand.
GGAAAGTTCGAACAGGCCAACGGCGGAACTTTGTTCCTCGACGAAATAGGCGATATGAGCCTCGCAGCGCAGGCAAAGGTTCTGCGAGCCTTGCAGGAAAACAAGGTGCTGCGCGTAGGCGGCGACAAGGATATATCGGTGAATGTGAGAGTAGTAACTGCTACCAACAAAAATCTGCGCGAAGAAATTGAAAAAGGTTCGTTCCGCGAAGATTTGTATCATCGATTGAGTGTCATTGTGATACACGTGCCGGCTCTGAATGAACGTAAAGACGATATTCCGCTGCTTGCCAAACATTTTATCGACGCGGTGTGCGACGAGTACGGCCTGCCAACGAAACAAATCACTCCAACGGCAATCGACGAACTGAAAAAATTGGAATGGACAGGCAATATACGCGAATTTAGAAACGTAATCGAAAGGCTTATTATCTTGTGCGATAAGACAATAACAGACATCGACGTAATCAATTACGCTAATCCGCTGTGTAGATGAGAAATACTCTGATTCTTGCCTCTTCGTCGCCGAGACGTAAAGAGTTACTGACAATTGCAGGTATCCCTTTCGTCGAAGGGCTGTGCTACAAATGCGACGAATCGTATCCTGCCGATATGCCGACACACGCTGTTGCCGAATATCTTGCCTCGAAAAAATCGAACTTGTATCCGAAAGAAATCAGCGAAAAGCAAATTCTACTAACAGCTGATACTGTGGTGATTCTGAATGAGGAAATACTCGGAAAACCGACGAATCGCGAAGAAGCAATAAAAATGCTTGCCAAATTATCGGGCAAAAAACACGAGGTAGTGACCGGCGTATGTCTGCGTACAAAAAACAAGAAATTTTCGTTTTCCGATTCTTCTTACGTGTATTTCGCCCCGATGTCCATAGAAGAAATTGAAGATTACGTCGATACCTGTAAACCATACGACAAAGCCGGCGCATACGGCGTCCAAGAAAAAATCGGCTATACTTGTATCGAAAAAATAGAAGGCCTGTATAGCAATATCATGGGACTGCCGGTGCAACGACTGTATAAGGCGCTTTTTTCAATTAAAAATTAAAAATTAAGAGAGATTCAGGATGGTAGGAACCAAGAGCCAGGACGCAATGATTAATGATTAATGATTAATGATTTAGGGACGTGAAATAAATAACTTATAAACTTACGACTTTTTTACCGCAAAGAGCGCAATGTTTACGCAAAGAGCGCAATGCCTTTGTGTACCTTGCGTAAACTTTGCGCCCTTTGCGGTAAAAGGTCTCAGGTATTTTGCCATAAAACAGAAACAACTTATATATTTCACATCCCTAAAAAAATCACGCTTGCTTCTGTTTGTTTGTATTTTTCCATTGCTCTGCCTATGCTTGCGCCGATGAATGAGGGATCGCATATTGTAAATTTTCGATTTTCGACTGTGAGATAATCGCCGGCAAAGTCTTTACGGAAACAAACTGCTGTTGCTATGTGTTTCGGATAGTGCAACATAACAACATCCAAACCCAAAAGTTCGCGGACAAGAATGGCAAAGAGAATCGAGCGGTCTTCGCAGTCGCAATAAGGATAAAAGAAAGTTTCGTCGGCAAAGAGAGGACGTTCATAACCAAATTGTTGATCATCGGTTTGATAATTGAAGGCGGTTTGAACAAAATTCAGCAGAATGTCGGCGGCTTCTGTTTCGCTTTTGTCTGCGATATGTTTGCGTAAAGCAGGCAATACGCTGTTTTTCATTTGTTTGCTCATTGAAGCACGGGCGTACATGCTCCAATCTGAACTTATGGGATAGGAATTGTAGAAATCTATCAGATTGCGATTTGCGGCAACCATAACTTTTGCCTCCGGATAGCGCTGTGAAACAAAGGTTTTCGACGGCGCTTCGGCGATTTTCAATAAGGGAATCTCGTCGATTTGCAGAGACGGGACACGCTCGCCCGAATATTCGCGGTTGAAAACGTTAAACTTGCTTCCGCGTAGCGATTTGTCCATTACATAATATTTTGTGCCTTTTATTGTTACGTATGAATGTTGGTAAATTGCGTTAGAAAAAGGAATCAGCAAGGTCAGTTTGTCGTTTGCCGAAGCGATTCGCACTTTGTAGCCCGATTGTGTAAGCACATACAGCTGAAGCAGAATCGATTCGCCGGCATGTTCCGAGCCGTAATATTCCTCCGAAACGGTTTTCACTAAAAGATAATACGCCCAGTCGCAAAGGTGCATGTTTTCACGCAGTTTCATGCAGTCGAACACAAAGCGCTCGTAATCCTGAGCGGAAAAGACAGTCCACAATTCGGCTGCGCTTTGTTCGGAAATATCGCTCATAAAAGGTTTATTCTTAGGGTTTAAACCGACGGTACATTTTGTGCCGTAAAAGGAAAAAGAAAATGCCGGCGCATCCGGCTCGACAAGCGGCGCCGGTATGGGTATCGGCGGACGTGGTCGCTCCGCAGGCGGCGTCACTTTTCGCGCTTCTTTGAAAGGAAGCCTCGCGACGGAAGGCTTGTCGAGAGGTTTTGCTACAGGAAGTTCGGGCGGTTCGGGCGAAAGAGGCACAGGAAGAGCCGGCGACGAAGAAAATTCATCCCATGGACGACCCATGAACTCAGCAAATTCGGCGTTGATCTGTTTGCGAAAATTGGCAAGTTCTTCGTCGGAACTTTTCTTAAAATCAGTAAATTCCTTGTTTACGCTATTGCGTAGATTCTCAAATTCCTTTGAAAAATCATCTATCTTTTGGGCTACTGCTGTTGAAATCGATATTGACGTCAGCAGTAAAATAAATATTGCTCTTAACCTGCACATCCTCAGTGTTTTTATTTCATTGTAAATTCATAGCCAAAACCTCCTTTTGTATATTCAAAGGTAAAATGTGTTTGCTTGTTTGTGTTGATTCTAAATGTTTTAGTACCAATAACATCCGACCATTCTATCTTCACTTGATGAGCGCCGCTTTTGTTTTCGACGTACGTAATAGAAAAACCCTCGTTGAGCGTTCCTTCTCCTACTAATTTATTATCAACAAAAACCTTAGCTTCAGGGTTTTTACTGTTAAAAACTCCTTCAAATTCCAAAACGACTTCTTTTCCTTCGGATAAATTTGCCGAAGCGGAAGCCGGCTTTTTCGAGGGCGCAGGCTTTGTCGATACCGCAGGTTTTGTCGATACCGCAGGCTTTTCCGATACCGCAGGGCTTGGTTGTGCAGAATTGTCGCGGCCCAACATTACCTGCGCAACTGATTCTACAACATCCAGCAGTTTGTCGGATTCTACGATTTTGGTTTGTTGCAAATCTATTGTGGCAGTTTTCACATCTATAGTTTTGATACTTAGCACGTTTTTAGTACCTGAGAGCGTTACCACCGAAAGCACCACTTTGTTTGCTCCCGCAAGTCGTCCGATTTCGGTAGCCTGCGAATCATCCACAAGAGCGGAGTTCGATATATCATGCTCCTTCATCACCTGATTGAGCTGCGAACGCTCAACCATAGTGTATCTTCCCGTATTTACAAAGACAGAACTGATGAGTTCGCGGACGGCCATTTTTGTGCCGTCGTCAACGCCTGCTCCCGAAGGGTCGAACACTGCCACACGAAGTTTTGCTTCCTGCGCATACAAAAACTGTAGCTGCACACCGAAAATCAAAATTAAAAAGTAAACTATGCGTTTCATTATAAAAAGATTAAATAACTTATGCAGGGAAGCGCTCCCTGCATAAGCACTACTGAACAACATTAAATTAACCTACACAGGGAAGCGTTTCCCTGAATAAGCTCGTTACTGAATAATTAAAATACATAATTTATGCCCAGAAAGATCGATGACATTCTACTTTTAGAGGTATATCCCATGCCTTCTCCCATATAGCCTGAAAGATCTGAAATATTTGTCAAACCAAGCTTGTAGCCTGCTTCAATCTTGAAGCGTTTTATGTTTACGCCATACATTATTGCCAAGCCTGCATCGAAACTCTTCAGTCCGGTTTCGGCGTCGCCCCAGTCGCTTGGCAGGCTTTCACCTATCTTAAATCCTGCGTATGGTCCTGCTTGAAGGTAGGTAGTAACGGTACCAATCGGAATTCGATAACCAAGATACACGGGAAGTTCAGCATAGTACATGCTCACTTTCGAGTCTCCACTTAGAGATAAGTCAAAAGTCTTGATACTGAACATTAAAGCGGGATTGATGTAGAGTTTTTCGTTGAACGCATAATACATTACAGGTCCGAGTTCGATACCTATCTTACCTTTTAGACTTTCATCATATGTCTCTCCTCCCCAATCTCCAGTATATGTTGTTGATGTTGATACTGTCGGGATAGACAATCCGGCTCTTATACCCCACACTATTTGTGCGTTTGCACTTATTATGCCTATTAAAACTAAGGCAATCGAAACGAATAATTTTTTCATCTTATGTTGATATTAAAATACTTTTCCTTCTACTCTTATGGCTTTTCGTAGGAAATATTTCGCCCGTTTGTTTAGAAAGTTTCTGCTCTTTCCTGCACGATTTTTAAGTGTTTATGCAGTTTCACTTCGTGTTTTTTGGGGAACAGTTGCGATTCTGTTTTATATGCTGTGGCGGTCGAGCCGTCGTCGGATTTTTCAATGTCCGGCCAAATAAAAAAGCGGACTTAAAATTTATCCGCTTCTGAACTTTTTTGCCATTTTTTTGCTATAATATAAGCATACAGATATTGCTGCGAGCGTACACTTAGTTGTTTAGCTTTGAAATTGCTGAAGTTTCAGAAGCAAGAAATAAATGCTGTTCCTGTGTCTATTTATTATAATTTACATTGGCATTTAATTTACAGAAAATATAAAGCAGAAAGCAGAAAGCAGAAAGCAGAAAGCAGAAAGCAGAAAGCAGAAAGCAGAAAGCAGACTGCGTAGCTGTCTTGGCTCTTGGTTCTTGCAATCATGGTTCTCATAAAAAGCAATTTATTCGAGCCATGGTTTCAGTTTTTCTGCTATTTGCGTAGCCACATCCGTCAAGGCTTTGCGTCCGGCCTTGTCCTGCGAATTAGAGCCTCCTTTTTGGGCTATTTCATCTTTGAAAACCACTTTTTGTTTTCGTCGGTCGATGAGTTCCATTTCGGCGTCGGCATAGCAAAACTGCAGATTTCCCACAGTTTCGGAAACGCGCGTAGTTACTTTGATAGTAAGCAGAAAATCAGCTATTTTTTTATCGTCGGTAAAACTGCAACCTTTGCCTGCCAGATCGGCTTTTACCTTGTTTGCCACTATATCCACGCTGGCGTTGAACAGTTTTTCGTAACTTTCTACATACACATACACATTTTGAGCCATCTGCGCCTGCATTTGTTCAAAAGCGTTATGCAGATTTTCTGTTTTCCCCTGCTGCAATTCTTCCGCCGAAGTTCTATCGATAGCCGTAAGCAGTTCCTGCGCCGAGCGGATTTTTGCAAAAAGTGGTTTTGCCGTTTCGAGTTGCCGGCGGGCTTTTGCTTTTTCGCCGCTATTTTGCAAATCCTGCGAAGTTTTTACAACGCTTTCCAGATGATTTATATTCAGCGACAAGGCGCTTTTGTAATATTCAATCAATTTTGAACGTTCTACATGAGCAAAAGCATACACAAGTTTGGCTTTCGGGTCGTGGTACGATTCGATGTTCATTCCCGCAACTTCGGCCGTAGCTTCGCTCGACGACTGATTTAAGAAAGTTTCGCTTTCGTCGTATTTCCCGTTATTGCTTACTGCCAACATTTTGCTTTGTGTTACGGTGGATATTTGCGAGCGAATTTTCTTAACTAAATCCGCCTGAGCCTCATTTTTCACATTTTGCATGGCATTTTGCAGTGCGCCGGCGGGCGCTTCACTGTAAGCAAAACCGGTGAAGTAATGATCTGCGGGAAACTGTAGTTCCCGCAAATCATTATCAAGCCATTCGGGTTTATTTTGTCCGAAAACGGTCAGCGAAAATGTTGCAAAAAGTAATAGTACAACAATCTTTTGCATGTTTATTCAAGACTAAAACCTTCCTGTACAAATTTGGATATTTCGTCGGCTTCCTTGATTGCCACTTTTGTTTCGAGCAAAGATCTTTCCAGAGCTTTTGCACGCGCCATTCCTGCTTTTTCTTCGTTCATAATGAAAAAGGTTTTGTACTCCTTCATTCCGTTGTTATCCTTTACTATAGAATAACTTTCGGACAGAACTCCGCTAACTTCAGCCTTCACCTGATTTTCGTAAGCGGCGATAAACTTGTCCACTTCGATTTCGGGAAGATTTGCGTCGGCGCGCAACAGCGACGAGATACGTCCCTTCACATTGCCGCTTGCAAGGTTGGCATAGCGATTCTGAGCATTGCTCAATGCAAAGTTTTTGCAAACATTAATCGATTTGCACTGCGACACTTCGCCTACAAATTCCTTGTTTTCTTCGCTTTCTGCAATTTTCTGATAATGTTCCAGCAGAGCTACTTCAATCGACCTGGAACTGCCGGCAAGTTTCCAACCTTCTTTCTTGTACTCCTTGATTTTCTTTTTGTACTCGTTGTCCCTTTCTTTGCTCAGCTTTTTTTCCAATTTTTTGCTCAGCTGAGCGAAAGAGGTTTGCGGAGCGAATGTACACACTGCTCCTGCGATTAATGCCATCACGGCAATTTTCATTAAATGTTTCATAACTTTTTGATTTTAATTTAATTAATGATTCTTTTTATTTATTTGATTATAAGCTCATAACGTTTTTTTCCTCTGATACATTCAAAAGTGAATTTTCTTTTTTTGCGGGTATCAATCTTATAGTCTTCGGAATCGATAATTCCTTTTGCATTTTCCCATTCTATTGATACTTCATGTTTTCCGCTTTTTTTCTCGACGAAAGTAATAGAAAAGCCTCCATTGAAGGTTCCTTCTCCGGCAAATTTACCATCGACAAAGATTTTTGCTTCCGGATTCTTGTTCGAGGCCATTCCTGCAAATTCCACCAGCACCTTATCGAGATCGCCGCGTGCCTCCGCCTCAAGCGCCTTAATCTCTTCACGTGTCTGTTTCTCAAGTCCATCAATCTCATTATGCGCTTCGTCGCTACTTCCGCCGATTTTAGGAATCAACGAGCCCAATAAGCTGCGTTTCTTTGATTTCGGCGCATCTGAGGCCTCTGTGCTTGGTGCAGAAGCTTCTTCGCCCAGCATTTCCAGAGTCAAAGGTTCTACTGTTTCAAGCAGTTTGTCGGGATCTACAACCTTGGTTTTTTGCAGGTCGATAGTGGCAGTTTTCACATCTATGCTTTTTATACTGAGCATACTCCTGCTGCCGGCAAGCGTTACAACCGAAAGCACCACTTTGTTTGCTCCGGCAAGTCGTCCAATTTCGGTAGCCTGCGAATCATCCACAAGAGCAGAATTCGATATATCATGCTCCTTCATCACCTGATTGAGTTGCGAGCGCTCCACCATAGTGTATTTTCCCGTATTTACAAAGGTAGAGCTAATAAGCTCACGGACAGCTACTTTTGAGCCTTCATCAACGCTTCCCGAAGGGTCGAAGACCGCCACGCGCAATTTTTTTTCTTCCTGCGCAGTCAAAAATGGTAACTGCACACACAAAATCAAAACTAAAATACATATAAGATGTTTCATATCACGATATTTAAATTAATAGCTAAAATACATACAATCTGTTTCATATCACAATATTTAAATCAATTTAGACAAATAAAAAAGCGGACTTAAACATTATCCGCTTCTGAGGTCTTCAGCTACCTTGCCACCAAATAAGTAAGCCCGCATTTCTGCGAGCGTTACTCTTACTCTTGGTGGCCTTGAAATTGCTGAAGTTTCAGAAGCAAGACATAAGATAAACGCTATCTTTATATCTCTTATAATGCGCTATTGTGCGCTAATTTCTTTATATCATGTTAAATACACGTTTTTCGTTTATAAATTTCAACCACAAAGATACACTAAATTTTAAAACACCAAACAAAAGTTCAACAAGGTTCAAAAAAAGTTTGAGCTGCTATGCGAGCAAATCATTTTTCAGAATTAACGATTTCGAGAATCCTTTCGCGGCTCAAACTGCAAAAGACTTCAATCTGCTCAATCGACATACCATTGTTATAGAGTGTGTGAATCATTTTGGCTTCGCCTTTTTCCATTCCAATTGCTTCGCCTTTTTCCAAGCCTTCTTCGCGTCCTTTTTTCAAGCCTTTTGTCAGACCTTTTTTCAAACCTTCTGCCAGACCTTCTGCCAGACCTTTTTTGTGTCCTTCTTTGTGTCCTTCTTTGTGTCCTTCTTCAATGGCAGTTTTCATTGTACTATAGTTATCTCTATAAGCTTTCAGACTGCTTTGGTATGCTTTCAATTCGGATTTCGATAGTTTGGCTATTTCCGCTGCCTCGAACAGGCGGTTGAATATCGGATCGTCCATTTCGGCAGGAGGAGCGTCCATTTCCTCCAAATGTTTCAATCGGTACAACCAATGGTCAAGACGGCTTGTCAATTCGTTCTCTTGCTTGTTGAACTTTGGCATTTCGATATAGATAAGCGTCGATTTGTCGTAAAAAACCGCTCCGGTAGAAATATCTACAAGTTTTACTGTGTGAAAATATTCGCCGTCAGTTTTATTGTCGTGAAACATAAAATTTAGGATACCAACAATATATATCGGATTCAGATGGTAATCCCATTCGCCGCGTATCGACTGCTCCTGAACAAGGAGGCTCAGATAATACACGCTGCGATCTTTGAAATATTTTTGAGGCGAGCGCTGCATTTCTACGATAAGTTTTTCTTTGCGATCGGTTTCGCAGCTAATATCGAATACTGATTTACGGTCAAATTC
>JAITGD010000131.1 GCA_031280885.1 Prevotellaceae bacterium
ATGCTCATTTCGCTTTCGGGGATGTTTTTCGGCGTAATACTCGGAACATCACTGAGTTTGCTTCAACAACATTTCGGATTCGTAAAACTTCCAAGTAGCAGTTTCATAATTGACTCCTATCCGGTAGCTATACAATTAACAGATATACTGATTATTATGCTTTCAGTTTCGATTATCGGATATATAGCCTCGCTGATTTCAACCGCCGGAATCAAACGAATGTTTGAGTAAGAGAGCCAGGATTACAGGAATCAAGAGCCAAGACAGCTACGCAGGCTGGTTTGATAAATTTATTTGGAGTGTTTGCTTTTAAGTCATCAAACCAGCTTGCGTAGCTGTCTTGATTCTTGATTCTTGGTTCTTGATTCTTGGTTCTTGATTCTTGGTTCTTGATTCCTGATTCTTGGTTCTTGGTTCTTGCAATCCTGAATCATTCTTATTTCCTCACTCTGAACGAGGAAGCATAAACTCCAAGCAGACATAAACCCGCGCAGATGCCGAAAGTGATATGTAAACTGTGCATGAATTGCGGATGCACTTCGGGCGTAATCACTTTACCGCCAATCTGTAAAGCGATAGCCATCATGGCTATACCCATGCTGAAGGCTTGTCCCGTAAGCCGCATTGTTCCTGTGGTTGCCGAGGCTTGACCGTAGTATTTTTTATCTACCGAACTCATAATGACGTTAGTATTCGGCGATGAGAAAAGCCCGAAACCTGCGCCCAGTAATATCAGCAATGCGATGATTATGAACAAGGAAGTGTTTTCGGAGATAAAAACCAAGCCCGTTAATCCGACAACTATCACCGCCATGCCTGCGGTGGCTAAAGCCGAAGCAGAAATTCTGTCCGACAATCGTCCGGAATACAGTGATACTAAGGATTGTATGCAGGCTTGCGGGATGAGTATAAATCCGGCTTGTTGAGCGTCGAACTCCCGTATATGCTGCAAATACAGACTCATAACGAAAGCCACCGCCGACGTGGCTGCGTAGTTGATCAAAGCCGCCAAAGAGGAGAGACTGAAAATTCGATTTCCCGAAAATATATCGACGTTGAACACCGGATATGCACATCGTTTTTCGAAGGCAACGAATAAAACGAGCGAAAGCGTTCCCGCCGCTATGCAGGCAAATCCCTGAATCGACGGCAGTTTCGAAAATCCGTACACCAAACCGAAAAGTCCGAGGGCATAGACAATCGTTCCCGTAAAATCAAATTTTTCGCCTTTGGCTTCAATCCATTCACCTTTCAAAAATCGCAATCCGGCAAAAGCCACAACGAAAGCCATTACCGAGCAAACCAGAAGCAGGCTTCTCCATCCGAAATGATGTGTCAATATTCCGCCAAAAAACGGACCCGAAGCCAGAGCGAAATAAACTACCGAAGTGCTGATTCCGAATGCTTTTCCTCGTTCGTTTCGTGGAAATATGGACGTCAGTATCGCTATATTTGTTCCGAACATCATTGCGCTGCCGACGCCCGAAAGTACGCGAAAAACAATTAGTTGAGCGCCGGAAGCCGCAATTCCGCACATAAAAGTACAAATCGCAAACAGGAAAACTCCTGCGATAAACACTTTTTTTCGTCCAATCAAATCGGCAAGCCGCGCGAATGGCACTTGACAAACTGCGGTGGCTATCAAATAAGATGTTGAAACCCACGCCAGAGCGACTGCCGACATCGTGAAGGTCTCGCTTATGCGGGGTAGGGCGAGATTGAGCGCCGAACCCATAAAAGGAACCAAAAACGCCGACATGCAAATAACAAACAAGGCTGATTTTTTTTCCGTATCCATGTGTATTTAACGTCTATTGTTAAAAATAGTTTGCAAAGATATTTAAAAATGGGGAATCATGAAACAATACTCTGTGGATATATTTGTAAACATGAGCAAAATTGTTCTGATACATTTGTAAACAACAGGGGTTTTGTGATTGTGCGATAGGTTTTTCTGAAATACCGGTAACTTTTTACCACAAAGGGCACAAAGATTACACAAGGTACGCAAAGGCATTGCGCCCTTTGCGTAAACCTCGCGCTCTTTGCGGTAAAAAAATCGCAAGTTTGTAAGTTATTTATTTCACGGAGAAAGAGGGTAGGGCAGTATAGGCAATATTACCGCTTGTTTACATTTGTAAACAGAAGAGTTTATCTTGCTTTATACGATTCGAAGGTTTTGTCGCCATAAAATATTATGATTTTTTCAATCTCGCTGTCTGTTTGCAGGCTCTTTTCCTGCCCGAGATCGGACGATTGCGATGAAACAGATGATTCAGGATTAACCTTAACTTCTTTTTGAACAGTTGAAGTATCCTCCGCGCTGTAAAGCGCCAACTGTTCGGGAGCAGAATTAGCCTCTGTTTCTGTAGAAAATAGCGACATCTGTTCCATTTTTTTGAACATCGAGCCTTCGCCTTTTAGTAACCAATTCATATTCAAGGCAGGATAAGCTCGTGCAAGTTTTTCAATGAAATCAAGGCTGGGACGATTGCGTCCTTCTAAAATGTGCGAAATATTCGAGCGCTGTACTCCTATCTTCTCGGCGAACTCAATTCGGCTCAAACCTTTCTCGCTCATCAGTTGTATTATTCTATTTTTCATAACAATAGAGTATCTCTTAAATACCAATTAATTTACAAATGTAACAATAATTTATCACACCCAAAATGTGCTTGTTCACAAATGTAAACAAACGCATTTTAGGCTTGATTCCTGTGCTTGTATTTAGTTGAGATTTAAATTTAATTAAAATATATAATCATCTGGTAAATAAATTACTAAATGATAAAAATATCCTCTAAAATCAATAATTTGCCTAAAAACGCTGAATATAGATGATTCTAAACTTTAAATAGATGATGTATATATCTGGTTATATGCGATTAATAGTTAAAAATATTCAGGAGAAAAACATGCGATACATTTGTAAACAAGAACTATTTTTCGGATTTTTATTCTGCCTTAAACCTAGAAACGGCAAACGACAAAAAACTCAATTTTTCGCGCTCTGTTCGGATGGCAAAGATGCAGTTCGCGATAAATATCTATATTTGCACAAAAAAGTGAGTTCCTTATTTGTTAACTCTTAAATGTATCGAACATAAATTATGGCGAAAGTCCACTCTGAGGAAAAAGCGAAACGAAAGCATAAGAAAACAATTGCTTTTAACGACATGGAATTGAAGGTTATAGAGCAATACATGAAAAAGTATAGGATTAAAAATCGGGCGAAATTTTTTCGCGAGGCTATCATAGCCACCATACTTCAAAAAGCTGAGGAAGATCATCCCAAATTATTTTAACAGTGAGATTTAAATCTTATTGCCTGATTATTTTTGCACTCCTTTTCTCGTCGTGTGCAGGAATGAAAAATATAAGCGTAGATGAGGTCGGCAATCCGATTATCAAGAGCTTAGCCGGACGTAAAGCCGTGGTTGAAATCGAAATCAGAATAAATAATCCCACCGGAAACAAACTCTACCTCAAAAAAGGCGAGTTCGACGTTTTTCGCAACGGATATACTTTCGGAAAGGCTCGCTTGCTGAATAAAACCGAAATCCCCAAACACTCAAACGATTATCATGCTGTTTCCTTTGAAATAATCATTACCGATACTCCCGCCATAATGACAGGCAAGGTGCGCGAAATCTTGTCGGGCAGCGAGAACGATTCCCTGACTTTCAGCGGATATATCAAAGGAGGTACTAAATTGATTTCAAGGAAATTTAGACTTGAAGAGATGAAAATCGGGCGTCAGGAATCAAGATTTTAGGAGATCCAAGCGCCATGTAACAAAATGAGATGATTTTATTTTTCAGATCGGTACCAATTCAACCGAACGTCCCAGAGCCGACGCTATGCGGTAGAAAGTAGCCACACTCGGCACAGTTATTCCTTTTTCTATGAGTGATATATAAGATTTATCCACCCCTATTCTCCGGGCAAGTTCTTGTTGTGTCAATCCGGCTTTTTTTCGAGCGTCAAGCAATATTTGGCTGGTATAGAAAGCGTATGCTGCTTCGTCGAATTTTGCCCGTTCTGGAGTGCCGTGTTTCCCGAACTCCTCTTCCAACTGCTCACTTATATTGGTTATCATGTGATTGTTTGTTTGCATAATAAATCTCCTTTATTTTTAATGCTTTATTAATCTCATTTTTCGGTGTTTTCTGCGCTTTCTTTTGGAAACCATTGAAAAGAACAACAATACAATGATTATCAAAAATAAAGAATACACGGTAAATATTTCCTCCGTATTCCATGCGCAGTTCATACAATCCGTCTCGTATATATTTGATGAACTTTACTGGCATACGGTCGTTATTTTCAAGCAATGATAATATGTATTTTAGTTTCAGTAATTCTTTGTTATTCAACGTTTTTATGAACTCACTGTAATAATTTCCAAATGCTATTATCGTTCTCTTCATGCTGCAAAGATATAACATATTTGCAAGAAGCGCAATCCAAACGCCATTTCAATCCGATTGGCATAATGGAAAGTCCAAAAGTCCAAAAGTCCAAAAGTCTAAAAAGTCCAAATGTCCAAAAGAAAATCTTTTCTTACTTTTGCAGCCTGATACAATTAGATGAGTAGAGATAACGCACATTTATCGCTGGGAACCGAACAAGTTGGTAAACTCTTGACACAGTATGCAGTACCGGCTATTATTGCAATGACAGCCGCTTCGCTGTACAATATCACCGACAGTATTTTTATAGGACACATCGGACCGGAAACAGGCCCGCTGGCTTTGTCGGGCTTAGGAATCACCTTTCCTGTGATGAATCTTGCGGCTGCTTTCGGAGCGCTCGTTGGAGTCGGCGGGGCGGCTCTGCTCTCTTTACGGCTGGGGCAAAAGGATTATGTGGCCGCTAATAATATCTTAGGCAATGTATTAGTGCTTAATCTTATACTTGGAATTTCCTTTTCACTCGTCGCCTTGATATTCCTCGAACCTCTGTTACGTTTCTTCGGCGCCAGCGACCAAACTTTGCCTTATGCCTACGATTTTATGTTTATCATTTTGGCAGGCAACGTCGTCATACACATGTACATGGGCATGAATGCGCTTCTTCGCTCAGCGGGACATCCGCGTCGATCGATGTTCGCAACCATCTACACCGTCCTGATAAACATCGTACTTAATCCCCTGTTTATTTTTGGCTTCGGATGGGGAATCAAAGGCAGCGCGACGGCTACCGTAATTTCGCAGTTTCTGGTGTTACTCTGGCAATTCAAGTTTTTTACCGATAAAAATAATTTCCTACACATCAAAAAAGGCATTTTCCGACTGAGACGCGAAATCACCGGAGGGATTTTTTCTATCGGTCTGGCTCCTTTTCTGATGAACGCGGCCGCCTGCGTAATTGTAGTGCTGATTAACAGAGGATTGCTTACCTACGGCGAAGACCTGGCTGTAGGCGCTTATGGCATAGTCAATCGAGTAGCTTTTCTTTTCATTATGATTGTGATGGGAATTAATCAAGGAATGCAACCAATCGCTGGATATAATTATGGAGCAGCACTTTATCCCCGCGTTGGCGAGGTACTGCGAAAATCAATTTTCATAGCAACCGCAGTGCTGACTCTTGGCTTCGTCCTGATTGAATCCTTCCCGCACGCGGTAGCCGCCGTATTTACCAGCGATGATAAACTTACCGACCTGGCTGTGATGGGTTTAAGATATGTTTTCATTTCCTATCCCATAGTCGGATTTCAAATGGTAGTATCGACCTTTTTCCAGAGCATAGGCATGGCCAAAAAAGCTATCTTCCTGTCGCTGACGCGCCAAGTACTTTTTCTCATCCCGCTGCTTCTCATTTTGCCGGCGCAGCTTGGCATATCCGGCGTATGGCTCAGTATGCCAATAGCCGACTCCGTTTCGGCGCTCGTTTCTGCTCTTCTGCTGATAGTTCAATACCGTCAATTTAAAGCGCGCGATGTGAGGTAAAATTCCACAAACAATAAAAATTAATAATCATGAAAACATACACCATCAACATTGGTCGTCAGTTAGGTAGCGGCGGACGGCTCATCGGCGAAAAACTTGCCGAAAGATTAGGCGTCCCCTGCTACGATAAAGAGCTTATTTTCATAGCATCCAAAGAAAGCGGCCTCTGCAAGGAATTCTTTGAACGTGCCGACGAAATGACGCAATTCGTCCCAAAAAACGATTTATCTTCGTGGTTTTCAAGTATTTTCGGCGGAGAATTTGCCGGCGATAATTTTCTTTGCAACGATTCTCTATTTAGAATACAAAGCGATGTTATCAGACGTCTCGCCGACGAAGGCTCATGTATTTTCGTCGGACGTTGTGCCGATTACATCTTGCGCGACCGTCCGAACTGTTTAAATGTATTTATTTCTGCTGACTTCGACGATCGTATAAAACGTGTTACCGAGCTTTTCAAGATCAACGAAACAAAAGCCCGCGAACTGATTATCCGTACCGATAAACGACGCGCCGGATACTATAACTATTACAGTAACAAGCTCTGGGGACATGCTACTTCATATCATATTTGCATAAATTCCTCAAAACTCGGAATCGAAAAAACAATAAATCTGATACAGTCTAACTTGTAGTTGGACTTTTGGACTTTTGGACTTTTGGACTTTTGGACTTTTGGACTTTTGGACTTTTGGATCAGAGCAAACGTATTTATGATTTTTTTGTATATCATAGTGCAGGAAAACCTCATTTACACCTCATTTTCTAAACAAAACAACCTCAGTAGTAGCCGCATGGAAACCCCCAAAAACCTCATTACCTCATTGCTCAATATGCTTGGTTTAATGAGGTAATGAGGTTTATGTGTGTGGATTATCTTCGGCTACTGAGCTTGTTTTGTTATTTGAATTAGGTAGAAATGAGGTTTTTGCTATTCTAAAATTTTTAGATGCGTTTGCCCTGACGATTGTACGGTTAGACTTTTAGACGATTAGACGTTTTTACTTTTTTGTTCATCTTAGCTTCGACCATCCTTCGACCAAAGTTTCTTCGACCGAAATTGTTTCCAACAGTCCAAAAGTCCAAAAGTCCAAACGTCCAACAGTCCAAAAAAACCGTCTCAAAAAATCTTCATAAATTTGCGCCCTGCGAAAGCATCGGACGGAGAAGTTGATTAAACTATATCGGTTTCGGTGCATCTAACTTGTCGCGAATGAATTATGTAAGTATGAATATCAGAATGATCAAGCGGTTATTGCTTTCTGTTTTATTGATTTCAAGTGCAAGCGTTCTGTTTGCAGCTAGGATGACTGTCAAGGCTCCAAGTATAGTTACTGTGGGCGAAAAGTTTCAGATTGCCTTTGTGGTCGATGCAACGACAGATGCTTTGGCATTTTCGGTTCGTCCATCGCTGTCTGATTTTCTGGTGATTGCCGGGCCGGTAGCTTCGTTTAGTTCCAGCACAATCAATGGGCAAACAACTTCTCATACTACTTTCACTTATTATGTTCAGGCAGTGAAAGAAGGGACTTTCAACTTGGGACAGGCCGAAGTGAAAGTTAAAGGAGTGGGAGTGCAGTCTGAAAATTATTCGATAGAAGTGGTAAAAGCTACCGCCGGAGGTCAAGGCGGACAGAGCAATCAGGGCGGCGGACAGGCGCAGCAGCCGACGGGTCGGACGCCCGCAGCAAATCAAAGCGGTATCGACGAAGGCGATTTGTTTCTTCGTGTCGAACTTAGCCGTAACTCGCTGTACAAGGGCGAATCGCTTGTGGCGTCCATCTCCTTATACACGCGCGTTGCGATAACGCAGCTGAGCAATTTCAAAGCTCCGCAATTAACAGGATTTTACAGTCAGGATATAGAAGTGCCTGCCAACGAAAACAATTTACATCGTGTAACTTACAACGGAAAAGTATATAGCACCGCCGTACTGAAACGCTATGTACTTTTTCCGCAGCGTTCCGGCAGCATCCGTATCGAACCGGTGGAAGCAAGCCTGTCTGTGCAAATGCCTCGTACAGCGCGTTCTGGAAGCATGTTCGATGATTTTTTTGCTATGCCTTACGAAATAGCCGAAAAACGTATAAAAAGCGCTCCGATTACAGTAACAGTCAAAGATTTACCTGCCAACGCCCCAGCCTCCTTCAAGGGAGCGGTGGGAAATTTCACCGTCAAAGCCGGCATCGACCGCACAGAAACCACAGCTAATCAGGCGCTTTCATACGCATTGACGGTTGCCGGAACAGGTAATCTGAAACTTGTAGAAGAACCGGCAATAAGTTTTCCTGCGGATTTTGATAAATACGAACCAAAAGTTACTGAAAATGTGCGTACTACTCTGCAAGGTTCAACGGGCAACAAAAAATTTGAATACGCACTGATTCCGCGTAGCGCCGGCGCTTTTGAAATCCCCGAAACAGAATTTACTTATTTCGATCCTGCCAAAAATGCTTATCTCACTCTGAAAACAGACAAAATTGCGCTTAATATCGAAAAAGATCCTCACGGAGTTAGCCCCGCAGCAAGTACTTCGACAACGCCGAAGGTTAATCAACAGGATATCCGAATGTTAGGAAGCGATATTCTCTTTATCAAAACTGCTCCGCTGGTCTTACAAGCTCGCGATCAGATGTTTTTCGGCTCGATAGCATTTTGGCTCTCCTTGCTTGCCATGCTCCTCGTCGCCGTTATAATCTATTTTGTGCTTCTAAATCGCGAAAAAACTATGAAAAACACAGTTTTAATGCGAAATAAAAAAGCTGTCAAAGTAGCAAAACGTCGTTTGAAAAAATCGGCATCGCTCTTAAAATCGGGCGATAAAAATGGATTCTACGACGAACTTGCCCACGCCGTATGGGGATACCTGAGCGATAAATTCAATATTCCATCTGCCTATCTATCACGCGATAATGTGCAGGAAAAACTTGTAAACAAAGACGTCCCACAGGAAAATATAGATTTGCTCCTGAAAGTGGTGGACAATTGTGAATATGCTCGCTATGCTCCAGGAAATGAACAAGCTAATATGGAACATGTGTATGAAGAAGCAATTCAGGCAATAAGCAAATTGGAATCATGATCCAAGACTTTTAGACTTTTGGACTTTTAGACTTTTACTTGAAATTTAAAATTGACTTAATACAAAACACTAATATTTATCATTATGAAGTTCGGATCAAAACTCATAGAACAATTTCGCGCAGCCTTAGACGAACGCTCGCGCAACACGCTCAATGAAGCAGTGAAAAAAATCGTCGAAGCTAAAAAACGCGGCGGCAAGGTGATGGTCGTTACCGGTAGCGGCCCCAATATCCACGAAGGTGTTACTACCTTGATAGCCGAGTTGATTCACAAGGGAATAATCGACGCCGTATCAACAAGTTCAGCTGTGATTTCGCACGAAATGGGCGGCTCGCTCGATAAGGTGAAACGAGTAAACGCCGAAGACTTAGGCATGGATATGAAATACATGCCTCGCGGTGATTTGTTTGAATTTACGGTGATGTCGAACGAAGAATTGAACATCCTTAGAAAAGAAATGATACTCGACGAAGAACTGATGAAAAAGGCTGATACTCTGCCTATTCACAGTTCTATAATCAAGGCGGCAGGCAATATGGCCTATCCTATGGGTTTGAGAGGCGAAGTGCTTGCCAGCGAAATACTTGAATTAGCTCGTATGTACGGTAAATCTTTTGAAGAAGTTGCCGCTTTGGGATGCGACCCAATGACCATGCTCGGCGCCGGCGCCGCAAAAGGCGTGCCGGTGATAGTTACTATTCCGCAATTGATTGGCGGAGGCATGGTTGGCATGTCGATAGGCGATAGTATTCCTCTCTCCGGACGCTCGATGCGATTAGCAAAGGCGCTGGAACAAAGCGATGTAATTATCGAATCGGCAGTAGCGCTCACTCAGGAAATTCACGACGGCCCATTTGAATGTTACACCGGACATGGAATCTGGGCTTGGTGGCGAGGTGAACATACGTACAATCTTAAAGGTAAATCACTTGTACGTTTCGACTTGGACGAAAATCTGCGCAAAGCAGCCGATCTTGAACGCTCGGACAAAACCATCCAAGAAGCCATAGATAAAGGCTTGCCTAAGACCAAAGTAGCCAAAATACCTTTCCGCATGGAAATGTCGGCCTTTGCTCGCCACGAGGGAAGTTTGCCTGTCATCGGCGACATCGGAAAAATCTGGCCGGCGCTCGCCTGCGAAGTTGCGCAGCAATTAGGCATTGAACTCGATTTCGTCAGCGCCTCGCAGGATACGCTTGAAGGTCAAGCAATGCGCGAATGGATAGTGGACAATGTGAAACCGCTCGACAGAAATCGTATGCTGAAATCGCTCGACAATTCTAAATGATACGCAGAGCATTAGATCTTATTGGACAGTACTTTATACTGATGAGAAAGGTTTTCGTCAAGCCCGACAAGATGAAAATCTTTCTCAAACAAGTATGGTCCGAAATGGAAAAACTCGGACTGACGTCCATTGCCATCGTCGCCATTATTTCCTTTTTTATGGGAGCGGTTATAACACTGCAAACTGCGCTCAATTTCACCAATCCGCTACTTCCGAAATATTATATCGGACTTGTGGCTCGCGACTCTATACTGCTGGAATTTAGCTCTACCATGGTTGCACTGATTCTGGCAGGAAAAGTCGGCTCGAACATCGCCTCCGAAATAGGCAGCATGCGCATCACCGAACAAATCGACGCAATGGAAATTATGGGCGTAAACTCGGCTAACTATCTCATCCTTCCAAAAGTAATCGCTTCGGTATTGTTCAACCCCTTTCTAACGATTCTGAGCATGTTCATCGGCATCTTCGGCGGAGGATTCATTGTAGCTGTTACTCAGGTAATTCGCCCTGCGGATTTCATTCAAGGCATACAGATATTTTTTATCCCGTTTTACGTAACTTACGGAATAGTTAAGATGGTAGTATTCAGCTTTATAATCACCACCATACCGGCATTTTACGGCTATTACGCCCGAGGCGGCTCGCTCGACGTAGGCCGCTCAAGCACCAATTCCATAGTGGCAAGCAGCATATTTATCCTGCTTTTCAATTTGATACTGACACAATTGATGTTGATATGATTGAAGTTAAAAACCTTTGCAAATCGTTCGGAGAAAAAGCCGTTCTCGACAATATTTCCGCAAAATTCCTGAAAGGACAAACCAATCTTATTATCGGACAAAGCGGATCAGGTAAAACAGTACTACTCAAATCGATAGTAGGTTTATTAGACATCACTTCGGGCGAAATATGGTACGATACCCTTCGTTTCGACCAATTGAATTTCAAAGAAAAAAAAGCCGTACGCCGACAAATAGGAATGTTGTTTCAGGGAAGCGCTCTTTTCGATTTTGCAACTGTGGAACAAAACGTTATGTTTCCTCTGGAAATGTTTTCCGAGATGAACGAAGCGGAATGTCGCGAAAGAGCAAATTTTTGCCTGAAACGAGTGAATATATTAAATTCCAACGATTTATTTCCATCGGAAATAAGCGGCGGCATGCAAAAGCGCGTGGCCATCGCACGAGCCATCGCACTGAATCCTAAATATTTGTTCTGCGATGAACCAAACTCCGGCTTAGACCCTCGTACTTCTATATTGATTGACAATCTGATTCAGGAAATTACCGAAGAATATCAAATGACAACCATAATCAACACACACGATATGAACTCGGTAATGGAAATTGGCTCCAACATTATATTCATCTACGAAGGGCAAAAATGGTGGGAGGGAAATAAAGACGAAATCATACATGCCGACAATAAAGAGTTGAACGACTTTGTTTTCGCCTCGCAAATGGCCAGAACACTGAAAAAATATGTAACAAAATGAAAATCGGTTTCGACGCCAAAAGAGCCTTTCATAATCACAGTGGCTTAGGCAATTACAGCAGATTTGTCATCGAATCTCTGTCGAAATACTATCCCTACCATCATTATTTTCTTTATACCACTCCATATCAGAAAACTGCGATGCACAAATTCGCTCGGCGGGAAAATATCATCGTTCGCTGTCCGAGGGGATTGCTATACTTATTGCCCTCGTTGTGGCGTACTTACGGAATAGCAAAAGCGGCCGAACACGACGGAATAAAAATATTTCACGGACTTAGCCACGAATTGCCCGTGGGGATAGAAAAAACGGGAATAAAAACGCTTGTAACTGTGCACGATCTGATTTTTATGCGTTATCCCGAATATTATTCCCGTGCGGACGTTGCCATATACAAACGAAAAGTCGTTTCAGCCTGCCACCGCGCCGACATGATAATCGCCGTCAGCAAGCAAACGAAAAGGGATATAATTGATTTTCTTGGAATTGACGAAAGCAAAATAAAAGTCGTTTATCAGGGCTGCGACCCGCAATTTTACGATGCGGTATCGTCTGCCGAGAAGGCTGAAATAAAGGCAAAATACTCTTTACCCGATAATTACATCTTGAGCGTAGGCACTGTCGAAACCCGTAAAAATCTTTTATCCATAGTTCGGGCGACGCCCTTTTTGCCGGCCGAGTTTAGTTTGGTCGCCGTCGGCAAACACAGCGATTACGCCAATGAAGTAATGAAAGAAGTTGCAAAACTTGGCCTATCCGAAAGGGTATCGTTCATAAACAAAGCCGATTTCAAAGATTTCCCCGGAATATATCAACAAGCCTCAGCTTTCGTTTATCCGTCGGAATTTGAGGGATTTGGCATACCGATTCTGGAAGCGCTCAATTCCGGCGTTCCGGTGATAGCCGCTCGTACGTCCAGCCTTCCCGAAGTTGGCGGCGAAGCGGCTCTGTATATCGAACCACACGATTACCAAATACTTGCCTCACATCTGAACAATATTTTAAACGACGCCGACTTGCGAAAACGAATGACGACAGAAGGTGTGATTCAGGCAAAAAAATTCCGCGAAAAACACACAGTACCAGCGCTATGGCAGGCGTATCTTGAAGTTCAAAGTTAGAACTGTATTTAAATATTTCCATAATTTTGCACCTCATAAAATAACGTAAACAAATAATGTATGAAACGAAGAAACTTTCTAAAAATGATGGCGGCTGGTTCCGCTTCGGTGTTGATGCCGTCTGCCACATTCGGGAAAAATCTGTTTCCGATTGAAAACGATTCCGAACTATCCTACCATAAACTTGACAGGATTAAATTTTCGGAAGTTCAATTAAAATACCCGCGTTTAGTAGGTAAAAATTCCCGTCTGGGAGTGCACGGCACAGGCCCCAAACTGACATTCTGCACCCTGACTACCGACAAAGGCGCTAATGGTTTGGGTTTACTGAGAAGCGGAAAAGAAAAAGCGCAGGAACTGTTTGCCTCCATCAAAGGCAAATCTGTTGCCGAACTGTTTTCGCCTTCGCAGGGAACGCTCAGCGAACAGCACTATGCTTTCGACTTTTGCTTCCACGACTTGGGCGGCGTCATTCTCAACAAACCGGTTTACGAATTAATCGGCGGAAATAAAAAACCGATCGTAACCAAATGCTATTCGGGCATGATTTATTTCGACGAAATGGAACCGGAAGACAATCCTTCGGGATTGGGGAAAGTGCTGGAAAACTGTCGGTATGATTATGATTACGGTTATCGTCAGTTGAAAGTCAAAATAGGACGGGGCGGTAAATGGATGTCGAAAGAAGATGGATTGAAAACCGATATTGCCGTTACTCAAATGATTCACGAGCATTTTCCGGACTGCGACATTCTGGTGGACGGCAACGATGCTTTCACCATTGACTATTTTATCTCCTATCTGAAAGGAATAGAAGACATACCGCTGTTCTGGATTGAAGAGCCGTTCCGTGAAACGCGCGAAGATTACGCCAAACTCAAAGAATGGTTAGTCGATAACGGAAGACGAAATACATTTTTAGCCGACGGAGAAGCTAATCCCGATTTGAAATTAGCGCTCGAATTAGGAAAAGAAAAACTGTTGGACGTTTATTTGGATGATATTTCCGGATACGGTTTCACGCGCTGGCGCAAATTAGCGCCACAGTTAAAAGCGATTGGAATGATGGCGTCGCCACATGCCTGGGGCGATACCGTCAAATCGTTTTATATTACGCATTATGCCGGCGCTTACGGAAATACGCCTACTATCGAAGGCGTAACCTGTTTCTCCGACGATGTTGATTTGAGTGCTTATCAACTCAAACGGGGACGAATTGTTCCGCCGGCTCTTCCCGGATTCG
>JAITGD010000139.1 GCA_031280885.1 Prevotellaceae bacterium
ATAAACCGTCGAAAGACGTCCCACGAAATAGCGCTGAAAGTAATCAATGCCACACTGTATCAGGAATATACCGGACATCAATATAATTACAAAACAGGGCGCGTGGACGAAATGCGCGAGCCGATTATTGTTCCCAATATAAGTTATAAGATTGAGTTTTAGCAATATAGATTAAAAAGATTTTGCAGATATAAATTATTTGCCTGCCTGCGCAATTTCTTTTGAAGAGATCATGCGGACATAAAAAACTAAAAACCAGGATGTTTTGGAAGTCTAAACACCCTGGTTCTTGAAATTTTGATTTTGGTATTACGAATTTATCTTTCGCCGTACCAGTCTATTTTTCTTGTGTAATACATTATCAAACAAAGCAGTATAAATAATCCTACACTACCTACGAGTAAGGCTCCGTCGCTCAATTGTATCAGAATAAAAATGAAACTATAGAGTCCGGCAATTACTCCTCCGAAAATTATTCCTGTTTTTGTGCTTTTGAAAATACTTGCAGCGTATATCGCTATTAATGCGACAGTTGCAGAAGACGCCATAAGATAGGCCAGATTAAATCCGGTGTATTCGCCGATGGAAAGCAAGAGGGTGTAAAAAATACATAAAGCCAAGCCAATCAGCGAGTATTGCAAAGGATGTATGCGACGTTTTTGCAATATTTCCACGCAGAAACAAAGTCCCAAAGTGAGAGCAATAAAAAGCAAAGCATATTTTACTGCGCGATGAGTTTTTCCATACGAATCGTTAGGATTCAGCATTTTAACTCCAAAAGAAGCCTCGCTTAAATCGTATTCCGTACCTTTCCAGATTTGAGGATAGTTTCTATTGACATCCAGCAATTTCCATTTGACAGAGAACCCTGAATCGCTCACTTCGGATTCGCTCGACAAATATTTACCGAAAAAAGAGGGATTCGGCCATTGAGATTTTAGGCTCACAATCATAGTTTTACCCATCGGAGCGAATGAAAGGGCGTCGGAACCTTTCAGACGTAACTGCATGGAAAACTTGCGTTTAGACGAAAAACTTTCCTTCGACAGCGGAATACCGACTCCCATGCCGCCTGCACTGAAATTATCGCCAAGGATATCGTTCTTATCCTTTGATAATTCCACAATTTCGCCGTCCAAATCTACTTTCACTAAATCTTCGAGACCTGCAAAGTCGGATATCCCAAAACACAATTTAGATCGCTCAAATTTAATGTCTTGCAAAGGAATATCCAAAGCGGCGAAATCTATTGCCGGAAACTCCCCTTTCAGATTTATCTCTGACTTGTAGAGCGAAAAAGCCTTGAAAAGTCCGCGCGAGCGATTTTTTTCGGGGATGATTTCTCCATCAATGTCGAGATTTTCGGGAAGCAGTGTGCAATAATACGTGCTGTAGGTCTTATCTCCTTTGTCATCAGCCGTTTCCTTGACATAAGGAATCACCAGCACGGGGCCTTTTAGCGTTTGCGACGAAGCCCATTTGGAGCTAAGTTCCGTTTCGACTTTTTCTCGACGCTCGGAACGCTCATTGACCAACTCCGAGATAAACGCGGCGGGAATCAGTAAAAATAAGGTAAGTACGGCTATCAACACAGCTTTTAAAGTGAGGTTGCCGCTTAGTCTGAACTTGTTCAGAATTTCGGGGTTTTGATTTAAAATCTCCATTTTTAATTGTTTTTTTAATTGATTATTAATAATTTATTTAATTGGATTCTTTTATATTCTCATTGTTAAAAAGCACTTTGATTTCCAAAGTTGAATGGCAAAAAATTTAACTTATTTGTTTTATCATGGTCTCCAAAGCATCCAAATGTTCTCTGAACGCTTTTTCGCCTGCTTTCGTAATACTATATGTGGTATTAGTCTTTCGACCTATAAATCCTTTGCTTACAGATATATATCCCTTTTCTTCGAGTGTTTTTATGTGCGAAGCAAGATTTCCATCGGTCGATTGCAGGAGTTCTTTCAATTCGTTGAAATTTATCGCACTATTGACCATGAGCATGCTCATTATCCCAAGTCGCGACTTGTTATCGAACACCTTGTTGAGTTTGCCGATGGAATTTTTGAAGGAATTCATTTCTCGATGTCCGATTAAGCTGGTTTTTCATGTCTTATCCACATGATCACGCCATATATTATATGTAAAAGGCCAAATCCTGCCGCCCAAAAATACAGCCCGTAGCCGGTGTAAAAAAGCGAGCATAGCCCCAATATCATTTCGGAATAGGCTAAGTATCTGATTTCTTCGAATGTTTGCCTGCTACCACAAAAGAGCGCTATTCCGTAAATGGTCAAACATCCGGGAGCAACAAGAGCTATTTGCCTGTTCCACAGAAGATATAGAATGAAAGATCCTCCGGCAAACATCGGAACTGCGAGGCTTACAAGTAGTTGTCTTGCAGCTCTTCCCCAAATAGGCACTCCGGTTTTTCGGCTTCGCATCCAAGTGAAGGCAAAAGCCGAGAGCAAGGCTCCCACGAAAGTTAATGTTCCGATAATAGCTAACTGTTTTACTATATGCTCTATAGCCTCGACAGATTTTATAGTTTTGCCGGCAAACCAAGCTCCAAACAGGGCGAATATTCCTGCCGATACTCCGCTCCATCCACTGAGGCTGATGAAACGGCTGCTGCGTTCCATCATGTTTCTAATGTCCTCTATGCTGTCTAATCCTTGTTTTCGATTCATAACAAAAGCACTTTTGGCTGCAAAGTAAATGCTTTTTATCGAACCCACCAAATTTATTTTGATTATTTTTACGACGAATTTGTTTTGTCCTTATTTTGTGATAAATACGACAGGTCAAAAAGATATGAATATGTACACAGCAATCATAGTAGCCGGCGGTAGCGGGAAACGCATGGGCGCCGAAATCCCAAAACAGTTCCTGCCTTTATGCGGAAAACCCATTTTGATGCACACGCTCGAACGATTTATCGCTTTCGACGCCGACGTCAAGTTGATTCTTGCACTGCCTGCCGACCAATCGGAACGATGGAGGCAATTGTGTGTAAAACACAACTTTACCGCTCGGCATACTCTTGTACACGGCGGAGATACCAGATTCATGTCGGTGCTTAATGCCTTGTCTGTAACGTCTTCCGAAGGTTTGATAGCTGTACACGATGGCGTGCGACCTTTCGTGTCCTGCGAAGTGATAGCACGCTGTTTCGAAGAGGCGAGGAAATCGGGAGCGGCAACGCCCGTCGTCGCTCCTGTGGATTCGTTGCGTCGCATCGAAGGAAATGAAAGTTTTGCGCTGGATAGAAGCATGTTCCGCATGGTGCAGACGCCGCAAGTCTTCGATGCCGCTTTGCTGAAGACGGCATATAATTATTGCTCTGAAACATCGAATTTTACCGACGATGCTTCGGTGGTCGAACACTACGGACATCGGATTTCTCTGGTTGAAGGAAATCGCGAAAACATCAAAATTACAACACTTTTAGATTTGACTGTGGCTGAAGCAATTGCACAGAAATTTCAATTTTAGCCCCTCATAAAGTCTTGGCTCTTGATTCCTGTAATCCTGGTTCATCAAGGCTAAAAAATCCAGTTAAAAAAATTGTATTATCTTTGCGGCGAGTTTAGATCGAAAAGAGAAGATTAGAGAAGCCGGGTAAGGTATATGTGCATGATTTGCAATTTTGTACTTATGATAGTGATTATTGTGAAAAAACGTATTATTAATAATTAAATTAGTTTTAAAATGAAAAAAATTGAAGCTATTATTAGAAAATCTAAATTTACGGAGGTCAGGCAGTCGCTGCACGAGGCCGACATAGATTTTCTCTCATGGTGGGACGTCAAAGGACAGGGCGACGCCAAACAAGGCCTTATCTTCAGAGGTATAGCCTACGACATTAACGCCATCGATCGGGTGTACATCTCTTTTGTCGTAAGAGATGTGAACGTGCAAAAATCCATCGACGCAATTCTCAAATCGGCTTATACGGGCGAAAGCGGTGATGGGAGAATTTTCGTATCCACTGTCGAACAGTCTGTTCGGATACGAACGGGCGACTGCGGAGATGAATCTCTGTACAATAAATAATCGATAAAGTAATTAAAAAATGAAAAAATTAATATTCCTTGCAACAAGCGGTCTTTTGTTGCTTAGTCAAAGTTTATCGGCTCAGGCCGAAGAAGTTCCGACTTTAGATTCGGGAAATACCGCATGGATTCTGGCCGCTACCATGCTGGTTATGTTGATGACCCTTCCGGGACTGGCCTTTTTTTACGGAGGCATGGTGCGCCGTAAAAACGTGCTGAGTGTGATGATGCAGTGCGTAGTACTAACTGCCGTAATTACAATCGAATGGATTGTTTTCGGCTACACTGCCGTCTTCGGAACGAGTTTTCAGGGAAGCTGGATTGGCGAATTCATCGGAGGAATGGACAAATTCTTCCTCTACGGGATTGATAAAGATGCGCTTACGAGCGGCAACATCCCCGAAGTTCTTTTCGCCCTTTTTCAATGCAAATTTGCAGTGATTACACCGGCTCTGATAGTGGGCGCTTTTGCCGAAAGAATCAAATTTTCGGGATTTCTGCTCTTCTCTATCCTTTGGTCGGTGTTGGTTTACAATCCGATGGCTCACTGGGTCTGGGGAGGCGGATGGATGCAGCGAATGGGCGCAATCGACTTTGCCGGCGGCACTGTCGTACACATCAACGCCGGTATCACCGCCTTAGTAATGGCTCTCATGCTGGGACGACGCAAAGGATACGGCAAAACGATGATGATCCCTCACAACGTCCCCTTTGTAGTGCTGGGAACAGCGCTCTTATGGCTGGGATGGTTCGGATTTAATGCCGGTAGCGGATTGGGCGCCGATGGACTTGCTGCTAACGCTTTCTTAGTAACGCATCTGGCAACTTCCGTCGCCGCAGCTGCATGGATGTGTTTAGAATGGATGATCAATAAAAAACCCACTGTGATAGGTATTTGCACAGGAGCTGTCGCAGGTTTGGTAGCTATCACTCCGGCTGCTGGAACGGTGGACGCCTTAGGATCGGTATTTATCGGACTATTTTCTGCGATGATCTGTTACACCTTTGTAGCATACGTCAAACCAAAAATGAAATACGATGATTCCTTAGATGCCTTTGGAGTTCATGGAGTTGGCGGTTTTGTCGGAGCCATTCTGTCCGGAGTTTTTGCTACGCAATTCATCACCGGAGCAGAAGGACAGCAAGGCGCTCTGTACGGAGACTGGAATCAGTTAGGAGTACAAGCAATTGTGAATCTTGCTGCTATTGTTTTCAGCGCTGTGATGACTTTCATCCTGTTTAAAATCGTCGATAAAACAGTGGGACTGCGCGTTACAGTTCAACAAGAAGAAATCGGACTCGACATTTCTCAGCACGGAGAAATTGGGTACGGAGGAAACGAATAGCAATACGCTTATCGCCTGTACATTGCGCCGCCGATATTATCGACTGTCGCCCCAGTTACTGACGACAAACACCCTGCCCGATTTCTGAGGTAAAGCTGTCCAAGGAAAGCAAAAATCAAAGCTTCCTTAAAATTTACCGTAAGATCGTCAGGGACAGTAACACAGCATCGGCAATGCGCACTGATACGCTGTATCAGAAAACTATTAAAAGCTCCGCCTCCGGTAACGAGCATTTTGCCCGCGCCGGAGGCGGATGCTATTTGTATAGCAATGTGTTCGCAAAGCGTCCGCAGCTTGTCCTCGACCGAAATTCCCGAGCGCTCGACCACAGGAATAAAATGCTGTTCGGCCCATTCCCGTCCCAGCGATTTCGGACCCTGTTCGCTGTAGTATTCCAGCGAGTTAAGCTCGTCCAGCAAATCGCGGCACAGCGCGCCGGAAGCAGCCATTTCGCCGCCGGCGTCGAAAGTTTTGCCCCGCTGTTCGGCGTACATGTTGAGAACAATATTGGCGGGACAAATATCGTAAGCCACTCGTTTACCGTTTCTTCGGAAAGATATATTCGCAAAACCTCCTATATTGAGGCAATAATCGCAATCGGGAAAAAGCAATTCGTCGCCTACGGGAACCAAAGGAGCGCCCTGTCCGCCGAGAGCTACGTCGAGCGAACGAAAATCGCAAATCACCGGAAGACCCGTAACAGCAGCGATTTCGGCTCCCGAACCGATTTGAAAAGTCAACGATTTCGAAGGCTGATGAAAAACTGTATGACCGTGCGAAGCCACAAAATCCGACTTGCACTTGTGTTTCGTCAAAAACTCCACAACACGCTCGCCTAAATATCTTCCATATTCGTTGTGTAAAAGTATGAAATCGAAGGCATTCAACTCCTGCGCCGAAGAGAGACGCTTTTTTAAATCCTGCGGATACGGAAAAGTTTCCGCCGCCTGTATCTTATAATGAAAATCTCCGTTTTCGTTCTCGCCAAAATCGGCAAAACAGAGATCCAAACCGTCCAGCGAAGTGCCGGACATCAAACCTGTAACATTCATGGTATAGCTTTATAATATTATGATTCTAAAAGATTTCTTCCTTTCTTTGGATTTCGATTTATCACTTTTTTGCAGCCTTTTGTTCACTCTCATCTTTTTTATTTAGATTTGCGCTTTGAAAACACAATATTAATTAAAAAATTAATACAACAAATTTATGTTCAAAAATCATCCAAAAGGCTTGCTGGGCGCAGCGCTATCAAACATGGGCGAACGGTTCGGATATTATATCATGAACGCCGTTTTGCTTTTATTCCTCTGTTCAAAATTCGGACTGGACGATAAAACGGGAGGAATGATTTATTCGTTATTTTATGCAGGTATTTACGTTTTAAGTCTCGT